>JAFYBI010000282.1 GCA_017540285.1 Clostridia bacterium
ATCTCCCTGTAATCCTGAAAGGAAGAGGCGTTATGCTCCATTGAACGAAGCTTCACAATCAGTAGGGAGGTTGTACCCGAGGCAGGGTGGATTCCCAAGGCGGGAAAGGCCTTGGGCGGCGGTGATCCCCAAGAGGCTGGCCGCGGAAGCCTCTTGGGTCCCGTCCGGAAGGACAAAAAAACAATCGACTTGGTCGATTCATCCCCGCAAGCGTTAGCGCGCAAGCTGCATAAACGCCTTTTGCCCGCGGGGGCTCCCCGCCTTGCGAAGTGAGCCCGCCTTTTGTCCCCGGGCACCGCCCGGCGCAGGCGAGTTCGTCATTTGCCCGCGGGGGCTCCCCGCCTTGCGCAGTGAGCCAGCCGTGTGTCTCCGGGCACCGCCCGGACCCCGCGGCGGCGCGCGAAATTTCGCCGATTTCTTTCTTCTCCGCACTTTTTTCTTCCGTACCCCTTGTCATCCGGGCGATTTTATGGTATGATATTGTATATAATAATGTAAATAACCGACGGGGCCTCCCGCCGCTCGCCTCCGAAAGGCTTTTCCATGACGAAACCCGACGCCTCCGTGACTCAGCCTCACTCCGACAAAGAAAAACGACCCTTTTTCCTGCATACCCGCCCGGCCGCGTACGCCGCGCTCATCTTCGCCCTCGCGATCGGCGTCTGCTATGCCCTCGCGATGTGCCGTGACTTCGATTTCACGATCGGGCACTTCGCCCTCGATTCGATCCCCTTCCACATCGCCGCGGTCCTCTGCGGCATCGGCATCTTCGCGGCCCTGATCGCGTATTTCTCCTCCGGCACGAAGATCCTCGATCCGCTCCCCGAGCCGGGGACCCTCTCCGTCTTCGCCGGGCTGCTCTCGGCTGCGATGTGCCTCGTGATCCTCTACCAGGCGATCCGCGACCGCGCCGCCGCCATCCCCGAGAAGCTCGTCTCGCCGGAGAACCTCTTCCTGTTCTCCGCCCTCGCCGGACTCTTCCTCGCCGCGTCGGTCATCCTCGGCCTCTTCCCCGAAAACCGCGGCATGAAGACCATCCCGTCCGTCTGCGCGGTCCTCGGCGCCCTCTCCGTCAACCTCGCGATGTTCGCGTGCTATTTCAACTTCACCGTCCCCCTCAACAGCCCCGTCCGCAACCTCACGACCCTCATGCAGGCCGCCATCCTCCTCTTCCTCTTCAGCGAGGCGCGCCTCACGCTCGTGAAGGGCCCGAAGGAGCTGCCCGTCCCCTTCCAGATCGCCACGCAGTACGCCGCCGTCGTCCTCGGCCTGGGCATCTCGCTCGGCGGGATCCTCTGGCGCCTGCTCCGCACGGTCTCGGCGGCGTTTGAACCCTATTCCCCCCTCACCGCCGGCCCCGATCCGACGCTGCCCCTCTCCCGCCTCGTCCTCTATTTCGCCCTCTCTCTCCTCGCCCTCGACCGTCTCCTCGCCGGCTCGAAGGTCATCCGCAGCCTGACCAAGGAGGAGATCGAAGAGGCCGAGCGCAAAGCCAAAGAGGAAAAAGAGCGGAAAAAGCGGAAGAAGAAAGGCGAAGCGGAGCCGGAGACGAAGAGCGAAGAATAATCCCCATCCTGTCTGCAAGACGGGCTTTCCGTTCGGGAGAGCGACCGTTCTTTCCCATAAATAATTTACTCAAAGGAGTTTTTGACGATGGATACCGAAATCAAACTGACACTTGATCCTACTGCGGGGATTGCGGCGGCTCAGGCCCCTGCCGCCCCGGATCCGCTCGCTGCCGCCGCTGCCGCGATGGCCGCACCCCAGCCCGCCGCGCCGGCACCCGGTCAGGTCCAGACCGCCGTCGGTCCCGCGATCGACGAAAACGCGTTCACCGAGGCGGAACGCAAGGCGATCGACGAATTCTCGAAACAGATCGACGTCACCGACTCGTCCATGATCCTCGGCTACGGCTCCGCCGCGCAGAAGAAGATCTCCGATTTCAGCGACACCGCGCTCGGCAGCGTCCGCAACAAGGACTTCGGCGAGGTCGGCGGGATGATCACCAACCTGATCGGCAACCTCCGCTCCCTCAACGACGACGCGGAGGACTCGAAGGGCTTCCTCGGCGTGTTCAAGAGCTCGAAGCGTAAGATCGAAAACCTCAAGACCAAATATGACAAGTGCGAGACCTCGGTCAACGACATCGTCTCGATCCTCGAACAGCACCAGATCACCCTCCTGCACGACGTCAAGATGTTCGACCAGCTCTACGAGATGAACCTCTCCTACTTCAAGGAGCTGTCCATGTACATCCTCGCCGGCAAGAAGAAGCTCGCCGAGGAGCGCGCCACCCGCCTCGTGGAACTGAAGAACAAGGCGATCCAGTCCGGACTCCCGGAGGACGCGCAGGCCGCGAACGATTTCGAGGAGCAGTGCACGCGCTTCGAGCGCAAGCTGTATGACCTCGAGCTCACCCGCATGGTCTCCATCCAGATGTCCCCGCAGATCCGTCTGGTGCAGAACAACGACACCATGATGACCGAGAAGATCCAGACCGTCATCATGAACACCATCCCTCTCTGGAAGAGCCAAATGGTCATCGCGCTGGGCATCGAGCACTCCCGTCAGGCGATGGAAGCGGGCC
>JAFYBI010000283.1 GCA_017540285.1 Clostridia bacterium
CTTGCCGATGTAGGGCTCGCAGGCGTGGTACGGGATGCCGCACATGGGCGCGCGCTCCTCCTCGCCGCAGTCCTTCCCCGTCAGGGTCAGGTCAAGCTCGCGTGACACGAGCTGTGCGTCCTCGAAAAACATCTCGTAGAAGTCGCCGAGCCGGAAAAACAGGATGAAATCCCGATACTGGTCTTTGATTTTCAGATATTGTTGCATCATCGCGGTGAATGCCATATCCGTCTCCGTTCTGCCGCGTCGCGCGGCGTGGTGATATCAGTCGTGCAGGCCGGCGCCGTCAGTGGCATCCGCCGCAGGTGGAGCAGTCGTGGGTGCAGGGGTTCTGCCCCGTTATGGCGAACTGGAGCTCCGCCCATACCTGATTCGTCAGATCGTCGAATTCTCTTTTCGCATCCACGTATTCGACGTAGACGGGGTGGCTCACGATCTTCGAGTACAGCTCGTCGATCAGCGCGGCGGACTTATCCCGCGCATCCTTGTCGGACGCGACGGCGACGATCTTGTCCTGCTCGTCGTTGTACCGGTTTATGAGGGACATGAGCTCTTCGTCGCGCTCGTAGGCGTCGAGGGCGCCGTTCATCTTCGCAAAGCTCGGGTCGGCTTTTATCATCTCGCCGAGCTCGTGTATTTTCTCTGTCATTTCGGTGGTCATTTTCTTTATCCTTTCGTTTTTGGCGTTTGTCTTATACTATCTTTCCGGTGAGGGAGAACGCCCCCGCCTCTGTGATCTCCACGTCGACGAAGGAGCCGATCAACGACGGGTCGCCGCTGAAATGGACCGGCCTCGCCGGGTCGCCCCGGCCCGTCAGCATGGACGGATCCGTGCGGCTGATCTCCTCCGTCAGCAGGCGGACTTTTCTGCCGAGGAACCGCTTGTTCCGCTCGTCGGAGACGGCGGTCTGCAGCGCGAGGAGCCGCTCCATCCGCTCCGCGGACACCTCGTGAGGCACCGCGGGGGTCATCTTCGCCGCGGGGGTCCCCACGCGGGGGGAATATATGAATGAGAAGACCATGTCGTACCTGACGCGCCGGAGCAGGTCCATGGTGTCCTCGAAATCCGCGTCCTCCTCGCCGGGGAAGCCGACGATTATATCCGACGTCACCGTCACGTCCGGGATCTTTTTCTTCATTTTATCAATGATCCCGAGGTAGTGCTCCCGGGTGTATTTTCTGTTCATCCGCTCCAGGATCCGGTCGGAGCCGGACTGGACCGGCAGGTGGAAGTGCTTCACCACCTTCTCCTCCTCCGCGATCACGTCGATGAGCTCGTCGGAAGCGTCCTTGGGGTGGCTCGTCATGAACCGCAGGACGAAGTCGCCGTCGAGACGGCAGATGCGGCGCATCAGCTCCGCGATGGTGCAGCCGTGGTCCGAGTCCGTGCCGTATGAATTGACGTTCTGCCCCAGCAGGGTGATGGACTTTGCTCCCCCGTCGATCAGCCGCTTCGCCTCCTCGATCACGTCGTCGGGCTCCCTGCTCCGCTCCCTGCCCCGCACGTATGGGACGATGCAGTAGGAGCAGAAATTATTGCAGCCGTACATGACGGAGAGCCACGCGGAATGGGGGGTTTTCGGGAAGACCGGAACGCCCTCGGCGATGCCGTAGACGTCGCTCTCCGCGAATTTTC
>JAFYBI010000284.1 GCA_017540285.1 Clostridia bacterium
CAGCAGACCGGGTTCGACCTCCCGCAACCCCGCGATCACGGACGCCGCGGCCGGTGTGCGGAAGGTGATCTCCGCCGCCCCGAGTCCCCCGGAGATCAGCGCGGAGGCGAGAGGGCCGGAAACGGAAGGATCCTCCGCCGTCACGACGGGAACGATCCCCGTATTTTCGAGTATGTCAAACCAGTTCATCATATTCGCATGAAAACGATACTCCGGTACGCGGAAAACATACCGGAATATCGCTGTACCTCAGAGAAAATGCGGTCTTATCTGCAGAACGCCGCGAACGCACGGTGCGCCTCGTAGAGGTCGGCCTTGGAAATGAGTTCGAAGGGCGCGTGCATGGAGAGGACCGGAACGCCGATGTCCACGGTCTCGATGTTGTGGTCCGCGATGTACATGGCAACGGTGCCGCCGCCGCCCTGATCGACCTTGCCGAGCTCGGCGGTCTGCCAGATCACGCCCGCGTCGTCGAAGATCTTCCGCACTTCGCCCACCAGTTCCGCGGAGGCGTCGTTGGTGCCGCCCTTTCCGCCGGATCCGGTGTACTTGGCAAGACCCACGCCCGCGTGAACGATGGCGGAGTTGCGCTTCTCGTAGACCTCGGGGTAGTTCGGGTCGAAGGCGGCCGTCACGTCGGCGGAGAGGCACTTCGATCTGTCGCGGACGACGTTCGGGTTGCCGCCGAGGTTCTTCGCCAGCTCGTCGATCAGATCGGAGAGCAGGACGCACTGCATGCCGCTGACGCCCACGCTCCCGATCCCTTCCTTGTCGGCGAGGACCGCGATATTGGTGTGGACGCTCTCCTCCGCTTCCATGAGGGCGGTGAGGGCTGGATAGGAGCAGACCCGGTCGTCGTGGCCGTAGGAGCCGATCAGCCAGCGGTCAAGCCCCACGTCCACGGTGTTCTGGGCGGGGACGATGGAGAGTTCCGCGCTGATGAAGTCGGATTCGGTGATCCCGTATTTCTCATTGAGGAGGATCATGATGTTCAGCTTCGACTTCTCGTCGGCGGGGGTGATTTTGCCGTCTTCCTCGATGAAGGGGGAGGAGCCGAGGATCACGTTCAATCCTTCGCCGGTGAAAGCCTGTCCGAGGGGACGCCCGTTCTGATTCTTCGCAAGATGCGGGAGCAGGTCGGAGATGCAGAGGACGGGATCGCCGGGTTCGTCGCCGATCCGGATCTTTACGGTCTCGCCGTCGGCCTTCGTCACCACGCCGTGGAGGGCCAGCGGGATGGTGATCCACTGATACTTGCGGATGCCGCCGTAATAGTGGGTCTTGAAATAGGCGAAGCCGTCGTTCTCGAAGAGGGGATGCTGTTTCAGATCGAGCCGGGGGGAGTCGATGTGGGCCGCGCAGATGCGGACGCCGTTCTCGATGGGCTCCGTCCCCACGTGCATGGCGAAGAGGCTCTTGCCCCGGTTGTTGAGATAGAGCCGGTCTCCCGCCTTGATGGGATCGCCGACGGAATAGGGCTTATACCCCGCCGCTTCCAAAAGTTCGATCCCGGCTTCGACTGCTTCGCGCTCGGTCTTCGATTTGTCGAGCCACGCGGAATAGCCGACGGCGTAGTCCTTCGCCTGCTGAAGCTCTTCGGGGGTCTTCACTTCGAACGCGCTCTTTTTCTTGTAGAAGAGCTCCTCTTTCAGGGTCTGTCCTCTGGTCTTTTCGCTCATGTTGAGGATTTCCTTTCTGTGGTTTCGGTTTATTTATGTTCGGATGAAATGATATCGCGTTCAGGAATAGACTTTGCGGAAGATCTCCGCCTTGTCGAGAATGGCCCCGATCTTGACGTTCAGATCGTCGTAGGGCGTGCGGACGAGATTGCCGTTTTCGTCGTCGTATTCCTCTTCCAGCGACCAGAACGTCACGGTGTCCACGTCGGTCTCGAAAGCGGCGAGCACCGGGGTCCAGCGGCCGTAGATCGAATAGAGATAGGCGAGATAATACGCGCCGCACCGGATATTGATCTCGGGATCGTAGAGCGCCGTGTACTCGTACCGGGTGTGCATGGCGCCGTTCAGCCAGTCCATCGTCTCCGGCCTGATCTGCATGAGCCCGATGCGTCCGTCGTCGGACTTGGTATTGCTCCGGTAGCCGCTCTCCACGAAGATCACGGCGTGGAGCATGGATTCGGGGACGCCGTACTCCGTCGAATACTTCGAAACAAGGTCGGTGTATTCCCTCGGGTTCGCGGCTTTTTCCAGCTGTTCGCAGAGGAACTGATACCCGTAGCCCAAAAGAACGGACGCTGCGAGGATGATGACGATGACGGTGCTGCGGCGCACGGCGGAACGGAATTTCATTCGCGCGGCCTCCGTTCCATGAGTTCTTCCCGGAGCCGGACGAGCCCCTCCGCCGTCTCTCGCACCTGAACCGCGAGTTCTTCGAGCCCGCCGTCGTTCACGATCACGAAATCGGACCGGGCTTCCAGCTCCTCGGCCGGGATCTGGGCGGCGAGACGTTTGCGGGCGTCTTCCTCCGAGATCCGGTCCCTCTTCACGATCCGCCCGACGAGGACGTCTTCGGGAGCCGTGACGCAGACCACCGCGGAACAGAACCGGTCGAATCTGCTCTCGAAGAGCACGGGCGCGTCGATCAGAACGATCCCGCATCCTTTTTCCGCGTATTCGGAAAGGATCCGGCGGATCTCTCCGAGGATGTGCCGGTGGGCGATTGCATTGAGGTCCCGGAGGTTTTCGGCATTTTCCTCCCCGAAGACGAGCGCGCGCAGGGCCGCCCGGTCGAGGGAATTGTCCGGGGCGAGGATCGAGGGACCGAAACGCTCCGTCAGCTCTTCCACGCAGGGGGAGGGGACGGGCGCGGGGGCGGTCAGGGCGCGGTAGACGGCGTCGGTGTCGACGGAGGGGATCCCGCAGGCGGCGAAAAGCGCGCAAACCGTTCCCTTCCCCGATCCGCTCCTGCCGCAGAGGCCGACGGACATGACCTCGTTTTTCTCCATAAATTCGCCTCCCCCGATTCCGCAAAAATCAAGTTATTATATCACGGTTTCCCCGCGAATGCAACAGTTTTTTGTAAATACGGCAGGATCAGGCGAGCAGGGCGCACAGTTCGTCGATCTCCTCGGCGAGGGAGGCAAGTCCCGCTTCCCAGAACGCCTTGTCGGTGAGGTCGATCCCGGCGATCTTCGCGGTGTCCTCCACGTCGTTCACGGAGGTGGCGTGAAGCAGTTCCTTGTACACCGGGACGAAGGCCGCGCCTTCCTTTTTGTATTTCGCGTACAGCCCGCGGGCGAACAGGCCTCCGAAGGCGTAGGGGAAGTTGTAGAAGCTCAGGTCACCGCTGTAATAATGCCCCTTGCAGAGCCACATGAAGGGATGCAGGCAGTCCGGGTCCAGACCGTCGCCGTAGGCCTTCTTCTGCGCTTCAAGCATCAGTTCCGAGAGGCGGTCGGCGTTCATGAATTCCTCGGAGCGATTCTCGAAAACCGAGGTCTCGAAGAGATAGCGGGAAAAGATGTCGCAGATGATCTGGCAGGCGTCCGTGAGCTCGCTCTCGAGGAGGTTGATCTTTTCCTCCTTCGTCTCCGCCATGGCCCGGGCGGCGTTGTTGGCCACGACTTCGTTGAAGGTGGAGGCGGTCTCGGCCACCGGCATGGTGTAGTCCTGATTCAGGATGCTGTGGGTAAAGACCTGCTGATCGTGGAAGGCGTGTCCCAGCTCGTGGGCCAGGGTGATGACGTCGGAGAAGGATCCGGCGAAATTCGTGAGCACGCGGCTCTGCTTCGCCGAAGGAACTCCCGCGTCGAAGGCGCCTCCGACCTTGCCCTCATGGGGCCAGAAGTCGATCCAGTTTTCGTCGAAAGCCCGGCGGATCATCCCGGCGAGTTCCGCGTCGAAGGGGGTGAAGAAGGAGAGCAGGGCTTCCTTCGTCTCCTCGACGGTGAAGGTGCGGTCGCTCTTTCCCATCGGTGCGAAGAGATCGTACCAGGGCAGGCCGTTTTCGTGTCCGAGGGCTTTCGCCTTGGCGCGGAGATACTGCCAGAACTTCGGGAGGTATTCTTCCATCGCTCCGATCAGGGCGTCCAGGGTCTCGCGCTTCATGCGGGAGTTTTTCAGAGCCTTGTCGAGGGGGGAGTCGTAGCCGCGGATCTCGCATTCGGTGATGGTCTGGAGCTTGATGGAGTTGAGCGCGAAGGCCACGGCTTCCTTGATGGATCCGTAGCAGGCGAGCTCCGCTTCGTAGGCGTCCTTCCGCACGGCGGGATCGGGATCGTAGGCGAGGTTGC
>JAFYBI010000285.1 GCA_017540285.1 Clostridia bacterium
CTGAAAGCCCCGAAGGGCTTTCTTCCTCTTTTCCCCGCACGGAAGGTGCGGAATCATGAAAGCCGCGCAGACAAAATAAAAGTGCGCACCCGAGAAGATACGCACTTTCTATCTTGGTGAACGGGCGTGCGAAGTGCGCCCGTCTCCTGTCTCCGGGCACTGCCCGGCGCAGGCGAGTTCGTCTCCTGTCTCCGTGCACCGCCCGGTTGGTGAACGGGCGTGCGAAGTGCGCCCGTCATATGTCTCCGCGGACCCCGCGGGCTCAGTTCCCGTTCTCGAAGAGCTCCACAACCTTCGAGTAGTACTTGTTCGCAACTTTCTCGCGCTTCTTGTAGAAGGACGTGATGTCCGGATGGTTCGCGTCGACGAGAAGATCCTGGAAGTAGAAGGACACGCCCTTCCAGTTGTCGTAAACGTACCCGAGGTCGAAGACGCGCGCGTTCACGCACAGATCCATCATCTCCGCGTCCTCGGGAGACTGCGCGTACCGCTGCTTCAGGCAGACGTCGAAGTACGCCGGCATGACCTGCTTGTACGATTCGGCGCAGAGCGCTTCGCACATGATCCCGACGAATTCGAGCTCCGGCTCCGCGATGATGACCGACATCGCCTCGTGGTTGCCGTCGACCATCGTCTTGTATTCGGCCTGCGCCTCGTTCAGCTTCGGATAGGGGATGACGCCGTATTCGTGCTCGAAGTCCGCGAGGAAGGAGATCGTCCCGTCGAGGTAGGCGTTGCAGGTCAGCGTGCCGTTCTGCGCGAACAGCTTCATGCCCGCCTTGTGCTCGCCCTTCTTGTAGACGCCGGGCGTCTGGTTGATGAGGTTCCAGCAGGCGTCGTACACGTCGACGAGGTGCTCGGAGTAGTAGCGGAACTCGAGCTCGCCCGTGTCGTCGCGGGAGAAGATCTGGTTGTCGCACGCCCAGAGATAGGTGTTGAGGTTGGAATAACTGTCGGTGCCGAGGCCGAAGTAGTCTCCCTCGTCCTCCTTGCCGTTGCCGTTCGCGTCCGTGTAGACGACGGAGCAGACGTTGCGCAGCGCGTCGATCGTCCAGCGGCCTTCCTTCACGACGGTGTAGAACGGCTCGAGCTGATAGTTCTTCGCCTCGTCCTTGTCATAGAGCATGACGTAGGAGCGGCCGACGGAGGACAGCGCGAAGTCGCCGATCGCGAGGTAGCAGCGGCCCGCGATGGTCAGATCGTCGATGTTCGAGCGGGACCACCAGGAGCGGGTGAAGTCGACGTGCGGGATGTCGTACCAGTTGAGGTATTCGCCCTTCATGGCGTTGCCGGAGCTGGACACGACGTGATACTGCACGAGGTCGAAGGATTCGGAGTCGCCCGACGCGACCGCCGCCGTGATCTGGGAGGAGCACGTGCCGTAGGTGGCGACGCCGGAGTAGACGGTCTTCGCGTTGAAGCGCTCCTCGACGGTCAGATTGCGCTGGTAGACGGCGTCGTTCACGCCTTCGCCGTTCATCTCTTCGGTATAGATGTACACGCCGAAGCCCTCCTCGTCGGAGCCGAAGACGATGAAGTCGCGTCCGCCGAAGTCCGCTTCGGGGAGATCGTCCTTTTCGGCGAGCCGGGAGTTGACGTCCTCGGCGGGTTCGGTCTCCGCATCGGCTGCCGAGGGATCGGGAGATTCGGCCGCCGGAGCGGGTGCCTGGTCCTCGGTGTTCGACCCGCTGTTGCTGCACGACGCGAACGCCGGCAGGATCATCAGCGCGGCGAGCAGGAGCGCGAAGAATTTCTTGTTCATGGTGTCCTCCTTGGGATCATGGATGAATTTGTCTTCATTATATCCGCTTTGGGCTGGTTTGTCAAGAATCTCACCGCCGTTTTCACAAAAAATCCGCATCCGGCGGGCAACATTTACAGCTATTTTACAAACCCGCCCGGGAGATATGATAAAATAGGGACAGGATCCGACGCGAACCTTCGCGCGGCTGCGGATATGAAAAGGAGATTTTTTATGAGCTTCAAGATCGCGTTCATCGGCGCGGGCAGCGTGGGCTTCACCAGGCGGCTTCTCTCCGACCTGCTCACCGTCCCGGAATTTCACGACATCGAGGTGTCCTTCATGGACATCAACCCCCGGAATCTCGACATGGTGTACCGCCTCTGCCAGCGGGACATCGACGAGAACGGACTGAACATCAGAATCAAGCCGACGCTCGACCGGCGCGAGGCGTTCCGGGACGCGAAATACGTCATCAACGCCGTGCGCATCGGAATGCTCGAGGCGTTTGAAAAGGACATCGAGGTCGCCCTGCGCTACGGCGTGGACCAGTGCGTCGGCGACACGCTCGCGGCGGGCGGCATCATGTACGGACAGCGCGGCATCCCGCAGATCCTCGATTTCTGCCGGGACATCCGCGAGGTCGCCGCGCCAGGGTGCCTCCTGCTCTCCTACTCCAACCCCTGCGCCATGATGACGTGGGCGGCGAACAAGTACGGCGGGGTCCCGACCGTCGGGCTCTGCCACGGCGTGCAGGGCGGTCACTGGCAGATCGCGGACGCCCTCGGGTACAAACAGAACGAGGTCGACATCACCGCCGCCGGGCTGAACCACCAGACGTGGTACATCAAGGTCTCCCATAACGGGGAAGACCTGACCGACCGGATCCTGCCGGCCTACGAGGCGAACGAATGGCTCTCGAAGACCGAGAAGGTCCGCATCGACATGCTGAAGCACTTCGGGTACTATTCCACCGAATCGAACGGGCACCTGTCCGAGTACGTCGCGTGGTACCGGAAGAACCCCGAGGAGATCAACAAATGGCTCGATCACGCGGGCGGCTGGTCGAACGGCGAGACGGGCGGGTATCTCCGCGTCTGCCGCGAGGGCCGCAACTGGTTCGAGACCGATTTCCCGAACTGGCTGGCTGCCCCGGCGAATCGGTTCGTCCCCGAACAGCGCTCGCAGGAGCACGGCTCGTACATCATCGAGGCGCTCGAGACCGGACGGGTGTACCGCGGCCACTTCAACGTCATGAACAATGGCACGATCACCAACCTGCCCGCCGAATGCGTCGTCGAGGTCCCCGGCTACGTGGACAAAAACGGCATCGGCATCCCGAAGGTCGGGGACCTGCCCCTCGGATGTGCGGCGGTATGCTCGCAGTCCGCGTGGGTGCAGCGGCTTGCCGTCGAGGCGGCGGTGGCGGGCGATCGGCGGCTCCTCGTGCAGGCCATGATGATGGACCCGCTGACGGGCGCGCTCCTGACGACGCCGGAGATCGACCAGATGGTGGACGAATACCTCATCGAGGAGGCGGAATGGCTCCCGCAGTACGCCGGAGAGATCGAAGGCGCGAAGGCCCGCATGGAAGAGCGGCACGCGAACGGCACGTTCATCGCGAAGCACCGGGGCGACACGGGCGCGGCAAAGGTGCACGAGAAGACGGTCGCGGAGATGCAGGCCGAGGCGGACGAACGCCGGAAGCTCGCCGCGAAGACAGATAAGACGCACTGAGGTGAGAAGATGAAGAGGGCGATCTGCTGGGTCCTCACGGCGCTTGCCGTCGCGGGGCTGGCATCGTGCGCCGAGAGGCAGAGACAGCCCGACGCCGACGCGCTCTTCGGAACGGTCTGCTCGGCGGACGACGGGCTGGCGATGGCGAAGGGGGCGGATGCCGTCGTCATCGAAGGGATGTGCCTCACGGCGGGGGGCGAGGTCTGGGCCGCGTTCTATGAAAAGGTCAGCCGCGGGTCCCCGGCCTCCGTGCTGTGCGCGCGGTACTACACCCTCGACCGGGAGCGCGTGAGCGAAGAACTGTATGAGCAGGAAAAGAACGACTACCCGAAGCTGTTCTTCTATCGGCTCGACTATGACGGGACGGCGTACACCGTGAAGATCCGGCAGAGCACGGAACGGGAACCCGAGACGGAGGACGCCTACCGCTGCCTGCTTCACTTCACGGGCTCCACGCCTCCGACGGCGCTCTGGCGGAAGTACGACTACTATGTCCTGACCGACGATCCGGACGTCACGTGGGAGGACATCGAGGCCGGGATGTTCAGCTCCCAGCTCGGCGCGTGGATCCGTCACTGCGCGGTGTACCAGAATCAGTACGACTGAGGGAATGAGGTTGTCACAAAGACAAACTTGGTGCTGGTTGGCTTGCCTATCCGGCTTGCGTTTGTCATCGCGAGGAGCGATTCCCAAGAATCGCGACGCGGCAATCTCTCCCGTATTGGTGAGCACGATAGAAACCGGGGGCAATGATGGACACACTGTCAATCACATGGTCACCAGTTTTCTGCCTGCGGTCTCCGGTTTGGAGAGATTCCCACGTCAGGCGTCTCAGGACACCTTCCTCGGAATGACATCGTTTTGGCTTTAGCGTTTCCGAATCCGGAACCCGGTTTAATAGCTGCATTTCTCCCTGTTCAGGAGGAAAAGCAACACTCCTCCCCGGATTCCTTCATCCCCGCCGCACTTCTTTCAAAAACCTCTTGCA
>JAFYBI010000286.1 GCA_017540285.1 Clostridia bacterium
GAGCCGCCGCCGAAATGCCCGCGTGGGACCCCGTCCTGCCCGTCGGGATCTCGTTCTATACCTTCCAGACCATCGGCTACATGATCGACGTCTACCGCGGAAGGGTCCCGGCCGAGAAGAACTTCTGGCAGTACGCGCTCTTCGTCTCCTTCTTCCCGCAGCTTGTCGCGGGACCGATCGAGCGGAGCGAAAACCTCATGTCCCAGCTGAAGGAGCTCCCGCGCCCGTCCTATGAATCCGTGCGCCGCGGCTTTCTCGTGATGCTCTGGGGCTATTTCATGAAAATGGTGATCGCGGACCGCGCGGCGATCTACGTCAACGCCGTCTACGGATCGCCGGAGAAGTACCCCGGCGCGTATATCGTCCTCGCGACCGTCCTCTTCGCTTTCCAGATCTACTGTGACTTCGCCGGCTATTCCACGATCGCCCTCGGCGCGGCGCAGATGCTCGGCATCCGGCTCGTGAAGAACTTCGAGGAGCCGTATCTCTCGACCTCGGTCCGCGATTTCTGGAAGCGCTGGCACGTCACGCTCAACACGTGGTTCGTCGATTATGTCTACATCCCCCTCGGCGGCAGCCGGAAGGGAAGACTCATGAAATACCGCAACATCATGATCGTCTTTCTTCTGAGCGGACTCTGGCACGGCGCGCGCTGGTCCTTCGTCCTCTGGGGCGGACTCAACGGACTGTTCCAGATCCTCGAGGACATGCTCTCCGACGTTTTCAAACGGTTCCGGAAAGGCGCGGAGCCGTTCGCCGCGCGCTTTTTAAAGACTGTCGGCACGTTCGTTCTGATCGACTTCACCTGGCTCTTCTTCCGCGCGAACGGCATCCGGCATGCCGCGGCGCTTCTCAAAAGCATCCTGACGACGTTCAACCCGTGGGTCCTCTTCGACGGCTCCGCGGCGGGCGGCATCCTCGGCGAAAAGGAATTCGGCGTGCTGCTCGTCAGTCTTGCGATCCTGCTCGCCACAGGCCTGTTCACCCGGCACGGCGTCCGGATCGGCGAGAAGATCGAGAGCCAGCCCGTGTATTTCCGCTGGATGGTCTACATCGGCGCCATCCTCGGCATCTTGATCTTCGGCGTCTGGGGCTCCGTCTACAACGCGTCGAATTTCATCTATTTCCAGTTCTGACCGGCGGCAAAGGAGGTGCAGACCATGAAGAAAACACTCCGGCGGGCAGGCGGCATCCTCTTGTTCGTCCTGCTTCTCGCGCTGTCCGTCCGCGCCGCGGCCCGGTTCCTCGACAAGACCGACGTGGACGAGAAATACAAGCAGTTTTTCGCGTCCGATACGAATTTCGACGTCATCGTCATGGGCACGAGCCATGCCTACAACACGATCCTGCCGCAGGAGCTGTGGCGCGGATACGGCATCGCCTCGTACAACTGGGGACAGGGCAACTGCACCCTCCCCGAGGATTATTACATCCTGCAGCTCCTCTCCCGCTATACCGATCCGAAGCTCGTCGTGATCGATCTCTTCGGCTTTGTGGAGTTCTCGGAGGTCGGCAACGGCAAATACCGTCCGGACGCCCGCGATCTCCAGCGGGTCCAGTTCGATCCCTTCCCCCTCTCGCGTCTGAAGATCGAAGCAGTGCGGGATCTCTTCGACGACTACGACAAGCGGTACGATTTTCTCTTTCCGTTCGCGATGTATCACAGCCGCTGGTCGGAGATCAAAAAGGACAATTTCTGCCCGCGCGACATCCCTCAGAAAGGCGCGGCCTTCGTTCTCGGCTTCTATGACGCGACGGGCTATGGGAAACCGGAGAGCGCCGAGGCGCATACGCTCACGACGGTCAACGTCGGCTACCTCGACAAGCTGATCGCGTACTGCCGGGACAACGGGATCGAGCTGCTCTTCACCTACGTCCCCTTCCTTGCGGATCAGGCAAACGCCGACGCCGCCGCGACGATGGAAGCGCTGCTGCGGGAGAAATACGGACTTGCGCTCCTGAACATGCTGGAGACGGATCTCTTCGATCCCCGGACGGACGTCCACGACCCCTCCCATCTCAACTACATCGGCGCGGTCGACGTCACGGATTTTCTCGGCGCGTACATCGCGGCGCAATACCCGGACCTTGTGCGCCGCGGCGATCCGGCATACGCCTCGTGGGACGCCGATTACGATCACTATATCGACTACAAGATCAGCCGCTTTGAGCCGGGCAAGCTGAATAACAATCTTGCGCTCCTCTATGGCTCGGACTTCCGCGCCGAGCTGCTCCTATCGGAAGGATACGACGTCGGAGCTGACCGCCTCCTCGCCGATCTGATCGACCGTCTCGGCAGCCGCATCACCGTCCGCGTATCCGGCACGGACCCAGCCTCCGGCTTTATCCTCGAAGTGACCGACCGCCGGACGGGCGAGATCGTGTTCCGCGATGCGGCTGGGTGAGGGCGTGGGGATCTTCCGCCGGACCCTCTTGACAGGACCTTGAAAATACGGTAAAATAACAATGATAACCATTTCTCAGATCAGCCGGAAACCAGACAAAAACGGAGGAGATGAAAATGACCTCAAAACGCTTCCTTGCCTTTCTCCTGGCCCTGTGTATGCTCATTGCCGTCCTGCCCGTCGGCGCCGCTGCCATTGATGCGCGCGCTTCGCTCAGCGCGAAGGACCAGAAGCTGTACGACCTCGTGCGGGCCGAGATCGAAAAGATCGCGGCCGGGACGATCGCGACGACCAAGATCAAGGTCTCCGTCAGCGGATTCAAGGCCGCCTGGAAACCGTCCGAGCTCGGGGTGACCATCTCCTCGGACGACAATTACACGACGGCCGGCGCGCTCCTGATGATGAAAATGCAGGCATTCTGTGCAGATCATCCCAGCGACGTTCTCAACGCGCTCCTGTATGATCTTCCGTACGACCTGTACTGGTACGACAAGACCCAAAGCTATCTGTGCGGCGTCGATGATACGGTTGTGAGGATCGGGAACACGCTGTATCCGTCCAGCTACCGGCAGGACGCCCCGACCGATACGGTGACGCTGACATTTGTTTACGAGCTGAAGGTCTCGGCCGAATACGGCCGTGAATACACCAAGACCACCACGAAATCAGTCAAAAACCAGGCGCAGTCGATCGTCAAGAAGTACGCCGGGAAATCCGATTACGAGAAGCTTCTCGGTTACTCGACCGAGCTCTGCCAGATGACGGACTACAACGATGCGGCGATGAGCGGCGATTCGGTCGTGTACGGCAATCCCTGGCAGATCATCTATGTCTTTGACGGCTATGCCAATACGAAGGTCGTCTGCGAAGGATATGCCAAAGCGTTCCAATATCTCTGCGATCTCACGACGTTCGACAGTCCGCTCGTCGAGAGCCATATCGTGTCGGGGAACATGGCGAAAAGCTCCGGCAGCAACAACCCGCATATGTGGAACGTCGTCACCATGGACGACGGGAAGAATTATCTCGCCGACATCACGAACTGTGACGGGCACGGCGATCCGACCGATCTGCTGCTGCGGGGGACCGCTCCGCTCAGCTCGGGCGGATACAAATTCGGGAATTTGACTTATACGTATGATACTTCGACCAAGCGCGTGTGGCCGGACAGCCTGCTCACCCTCGCGACGCAGGATTACAAGCCGGGAACGTCCGGCGTGATTGTCGGCGATGTCAACGCAGACGGCAAGGTCGACGCCACCGACCGCATGATCCTCGCGCGGTATCTCGCGGGCTGGGAAGGGTACAAGGCAAAGATCAAGAACATGAAGGCTGCGGACATCGACGGGGACGGCAGCGTCACCGCCACCGACCGCATGATCCTCGCACGCAAGCTCGCCGGGTGGAGCGGGTATGACCGGTATTTCCGGTGATCGCGAAGGGATCGAAAAAACTGTTTATAAATTTGAAATTATTTCTGAAAAACTGTTGACAAAACCGTTTCCGGAAGGTATAATTAGAGTTGTATAGTTTTGGGATCCTTTCAAGCGAAAAAAAGCGCCTGGGAGTGTCTTGAATCGTACTTTGCGAAAAAGGGAATGCAAAAAACTTCATTATTATTTGGAGGTAAAAATGAATACCAAGAGATTCATTTCCATCGCACTGACAGTCCTTATGCTCTTGACCACCAGCACGGTAGCCTTTGCGGCCGGAACGTTCACAATCGTTGCTCCCAAGGTTACCGAAGAACTGGAAGCAGGGAAGACGATCGAATACAAGATCGAAGCTACGGAAAACCCCGGATATGCTGTTGGTCAGATCACAATGAATTGGGACAATACAGCACTTGAGTTCACAAAGATTGTCTTCAATGATGACATCGCACCAAATGCTTACACCCAGAAAGCGAATAATAGTGGCTCTTTCGTCATTTCATTCGGTGACGATATCGCAGAATCAAACTTCACTAAGACAGGTGTTCTGTTTACCCTTACATTTAAGATTCTTGATACTGCAACAGCAAAAGAATATCCGATTGAACTGATACCCGATGATGCTAATTTCCTTGATTACGATATTAATAAAGTGGATGCTTCCTGCCAGAACGGTTCCATTACGCTGACTGCGAAGCCCGTCCCGGCGACGAGCGTTGCCGTTGATAAAGCCACTGTCAGCATCGATGAGGGTCAGACCGAAACGGTAACCGCAACAGTGAAGCCCGACGATACGACTGATACCCTTGAATGGAAATCCGCTGACACCTCTATCGCGACCGTTGCTGACGGCGTGATCACCGGCGTCAAGGAAGGCACGACGACCGTTACCGCAACGGCCGGCTCCAAGTCCGCTACGGTTTCCGTCACGGTTACGAAGCCCGCTTGTGTTCATAACTGGGTAGCTGGCACTACGGTTGAACCCACGTGCACTGAAGAGGGATACACAGAGTATACTTGCGATATTTGCTCCGAAACCAAGAAAGATGATGTCAAGTCTGCTCTCGGGCATGATTATAAGGATACCGTCGTTGAACCGACTTGCACCGAGCAGGGCTACACCACGCACGTCTGCTCTCGTTGCGGCGATAAGATAGTCGATTCTTACAAGGAAGCTCTCGGTCACAAGAGTGATACTTACACTCCGAAGGATGATAATAACCACACCCTGACCTGCTCCGTCTGCGGCCTTGAGACGGTAGAAGCTCATACTTGGAAGACAGAAGTTACCAAGGAAGCTACTCACC
>JAFYBI010000287.1 GCA_017540285.1 Clostridia bacterium
ATGTCCCCGCAAGCGCAGCCGCGCAGACAATAGAAAAGGCGTACCTTGTTCAGGTACGCACAATTCAATCTTGGTGAACGGGCGTGCGAAGTGCGCCCGTCTCTTGCCCGCAGGGGTCCCCTGCCCGGGCACCGCCCGGTTGGTGAACGGGCGTGCGAAGTGAGCCCGTCTTTTGTCTCCGCGGACCCCGCGGTGCCCGGCGGCGTGTGTGATGGGGAAAACACACGCGCTTTTCTTCACGCTCAGAGATGCGTCTCCTGCCCGCCGGCGGACGCCTGCCCGAGCATCTCCCGCATCCCCTCGAGCTTCGCGGATCGCTCCGCTTCGGCGCGGTCGGACAGCAGCGTCCGGACCTCCTTCGGATGCTTGATCCGCTTGATGTCGATCTCCGGCGACGTCTGATCCGAGGAGCAGAGGTGGATCGTGCCGAGGCCGAAAAGCCGCTCGCCGAGCGTCTGCCGCAGCGTGATGTCGAGGATGCGGTAAAGACGGATCTCCTCTTCGCGCACGTTGAAAACGCCGCTTGTGATAAAGAGGCAGGTGTCCGTCAGCCTGTATTTCGTGAAGGTCCACGGGAGCCCGAAGATCGCGCGCTTCCGCCCGGACCAGAGGGGAGTTTCGGCCATGGCTCTGTTCCTTTCGCAGTTTGGGTTCGGATCGTCTTATTTCGTCCGGATGTATTTCGCCCGGAAGGCGTCGGCGCGGTCGGCGAAGGCCGTCAGCAGGTCCGCGTCCTCGTCGCCGAGGTAGTACCGCCGCATGATCTCGCCGTCGACGGCTGCCGCACGGTCGTGGATCGGGAAATAATTCTCGACGAGGAAGGACGCGTACTTCTGGAAGCGGAATTCCCCGACGAGGCGGTATTCCTTCGAGATCGAGTCCACCGCGACGGAGTAGCGGTCCTTGATCGACTGCACGATGTCCGCGCGCTCGTTCCTGTGCGCGAAGACGATGGTGGAGCAGATGTCGGCGTTGCGGTTGTGCTCCGTCGAGCCGTGCGTGTCGGTGGAGCCCACGATCGGATGAACGCGGCCCGCGCGCCACTCCTCGTAGTACACCGCCGTCTGGAAGCCGTTCTGCTCGTAGTAATTCTCGCCGCCGAGGACCTCGAACGCGTCGAACGGGTGCTTTTCGAGCATGTAGAAGTTCAGCGCCTCCGGCACGTGCCACATGTCCGCGATCCAGTAGGGATGCGCGTAGATGCCGAGGCCGCCCGCTTCGCGGATCTTGTCCAGCGCCCAGACGCACACCGCGAACCAGCGCAGATTCACGTCCGGCGGGCAGTCCGGGTATTTCGCTTCGATGGCCCGGAGCTCCTCCTCGTACTGCTCGGGCGTGACGATCGGCGGAGGCGTCACCGTCTCGTCGAGGCGCCGCCCGTCGAGGGAGCCGTTCGTCTCGGTGTAGTTCGGGGAATAATCGAAGAGGCCGTTGACCGAGAAGAGGCCGCCCGCGTTCACGAGATGCACGTCCGTGCCGCGCAGATGCACCTCTTCGCCCGGGAGGATGCAGAGGGGGCATTTCGCGCCAGCGTAGTCCCGGATCGCCTCGAGGGAGGGATAGTAGCGGTGGTGGTCCGTGATGACCGCGAAGTCGTAGCCGCGCATGCGGTAGTTCGCCGACACGATGCCGGGATCCTCGCGTCCGTCGGAGCGGCAGGTGTGCATGTGAAGGTCGCCCTTGAGCGGGATGCGGTCCGCGAGGTCGTCGCCCACGGCGTAGACCGCAAGCTGCGCGATGCGGCGGTCTCCCGACCAGAGGCGGATGAAGTGCTCGCACTCGGCTTCGGCCGTATAGGAAAAGCGCAGGCAGCCGTCCTCACAGAGCGCGGAGGCGAATTCCGTCGAATTCCACTTCGAGAAGTCGTGGCGCGGGGAACCGGAATCGATGCGGTGCACCGTCGCGCGGACGTCGGTGGGGAATTTCACGTGCTGGCCGAGGGGGCGGATCGTGATCTCCGTGGGCCGGCCGACGGGAAAGACAAGCGGGAAAACGTCGTAATCGTAGAGCTGGATTTTCATGATGTCTGACCTTTCGTGATTGCCCGGAGGGCGGTGCCTCCGGTTTTTCTCCATTATAGCATCCTCCCGCAAAAAACACAAGGGGAATCGGGTGAAAATCCGGTGAAAAACACGGGACCGGGCCTCTTGACATTCCTCCCGGAACATGCTATAATCAGGAATACAAGGCGATGACGGGAACGAGTAGTCTGCCCACGGCGTCCAGAGAGCGGCAGGTCGGTGTGATGCCGCCGCACGGCGCGGATGAAGTCCTCCCGGAGCCCGGAGGGGGAACGTGCGTTGATTCATCGAGCGCATCGGTAGTCCTCCGCGTTGCCCCGCGTTAAGGGGATCGAGCGCGCACGGGAGGCGTTTTTCCGTGCGAACGCAGGTGGTACCGCGCGGAAACCGCGTCCTGACGGAATGTCGGGGCGCGTTTTTTTACGGGCCGCCGCGGACCGGGCAGTGCCCGGAGACAAAAAGAGCGCGCGTCGAAGGTGCGCGCGGAGAAAGGACTTTGTCCTTTCATTCTTCTTGCGCACTATCGTTTGCGGGGATGTACTCGCTGAATCATTCGTTTTTTTCGCCTGCGCGGCTGCGCTTGCAGGTGGAGTGCTGGTTATCTCCTTTATGCAGGAGAGGAAAAGGTCAGAGAAAGCTCTGCGGAGCTTTCTCCCATTGATTATTGCCTCACGGCGTGCCCAAGAGGCCTCCGGAACCGGCCTCTTGGGGATCACCGCTCCCAGAGGCGCTTTCCCCGCCTCTGGACTCCACC
>JAFYBI010000288.1 GCA_017540285.1 Clostridia bacterium
GGCAGGAATAGCAGGTCCCGCAGTTGAAGTACGGGTTCGCGGTGACGACGTCGCCGGGCTTCAGATCCCCGCAAAAATCCCCGGGGAGGGTAACGATCTCGGCGGAGAATTCGTGCCCGGGGATGCGCGGATAGCTCGTGAAGGGCTGGTTGCCGGTGTAGCTCGCGACGTCCGCGCCGCAGATGCCGCAGACGCGGATCTTCAGGAGCGCCTCGTCAGCGGCGGGGGTCGGCATCGGAAGCTCGCAGAGCTCCATCTTTCCGGGTTCGGTGATGCGGATGGCTTTCATATTCACAAACTCCTCTCATTCGGCGATGTATTTCCTGTTCCAGATCACGGCGGTCTTCATCGGCGCGCCTTTGACGTAGATGCGGTTCTCGTAGGCCCCGATGGGATCGGCGGTGAATTCCTCCCGGTCGATCAGTCCGACGAGCTCGTTGTAGCGGCTTTCGAGGAGCAGCCGGATCGCCTCCTCCATGTGGCTCTGACGGAAGTTGATCGAACCGAAGATGAGGTGGTTCTCGAAGCCGAAGGGCATGGTGTCGAAGGTGATCTTCGGGCCGAGCGAAAAGCTGTTGTAGATGCCGTTGCAGCCGAGGACGCGGTGCTCGAAGGCGATCCGGTGCTCGACTTCGGTCCCGGACGTGCCGAGGAAGACGGTCGCGCGTCCGCCGAGGGTCTTCGTGATGAGCGCCGCGGAGGCCGCCTCGTCGAGTCCCGTCGTGCTGACGTAGCGCGCGCCGGCGATCTCACAGGCAAAGCGCACCTTCGGTGAATCGGCGGGCGAGCGGGAGACGAAGAGGATGTCGGCGTCGGGGTGGTTTTTTCGGATGAGGTCGCCGATGAACATGCCCGTCGTGCCGAGGCCGAAGATGACCGTGCGCGCGAAGAGGCTGTCCCGCGCGATCCGGCGGGCTTCGGCTTCCGAGCACTTACGGCGCGCCATCTCCACGCGGAAGTTCTGCGCCTCGCCGAGGTCCTCCATGCGTTCGCGCTGGAAGAGCATGCAGGCGTAGGGATCGCAGAACACGAGCTTCTTCGCGGCCTCGAGGTTGATCCTGCCGCCGCGGACATACCCGTCCGGGATCTCGAGGAGCATATCGGGGTTGTAGTAACCTCTGTCGGAGAAGAGGCCGTCCGCGCCGTCGCACCCGTATTCGAAATAGGTCTCGTCCTCGGTGTAGCGGGTGGGGTCCCAGCTGTCCCCGCCGCGGATCAGGACGATGGCGAAGCGGTTCTCGGACGGCACCCAGACGACGCCCTCGTGGCCGTTGATGAGGCGGTTTCTGCCCTCGGGGAATTTCGGCGTGAGGCGGCCTTCGCGGCCCATGTGCATGAGCTCGTTGTCGGTCCCGCAGAAGCCGACGAGCACACTCTCGCAGAGGACGCCCTTTTTGAGCGGTTCCCCGCGGAGACGCTGCCGGGCGCGGTCGTCGATCTCGGCCTCCCCGTAGACGAGCGGGCGGTCGGGATCGTTCTGGAAATAGGTGGCGAATGTCTTCATGATTCCTCCTGTTGACGGAAAATACGGAAATCGTTTTCTGTTTCTGAGTATAGCACGGAAACGCCGGAATGTCAAGCGTTCGGGCGAAGTTTCGGCAAAAGATCCCGCCGCGTTTCCGCCTCCGGGACGCTTTCTTTCGGAAATCGTTTTCACCGCTGCGCCCTCTGAAAAACCGCATGCAAAAAACTGCCGCGGGATGCAGCAGTCTTTCGTGGATCATAGGGTTTTCCTTCCCTCTTCGTACATGCGCAGCATCGCGTCAGCGGTGCCGCGGACGGAGGCGAGGTCGTTTTGGAACGGGCGGTTGTTTTGGATGCTGTCGTAGAAGTCGGCGATGCAGGCGGTGTGACCGGTGCCCCAGTAGCCCTTGCCGAGTGCGGCGTCGGTCCGGAAGGTCTTTCGCTCCGTGCCGTCCTGCGTGCGGATCTCAAGCGCGTCCGATTCGAGCCTCAGCGTCGCGCGCTCGCAGTGGAGCTCGATCATCACAGGCGCGTCCTGCGTGTAGGCCGTCGTCGCGTAGAAGAGCGCGGGCCTGCCGCCGAGGACGAGATACGCTTCGACGGTGTCCTCGACCTCGATGCCGCCTTTCAGATGGTGGTTTGCCATGTGCGCCTCGACCGTATCCGGGGGACCCATCAGCTGCACGAGGAGGTCGAGCGTGTGCACGGACTGGTTGATGAGGACGCCGCCGCCCTCCGTCGCCCACGCGCCGCGCCATCCGCTGTCCCGGTAATACGGCAGCTCGCGCTTCCAGGTGACGAATGCGCGCGCGCCGAGGAGCTCGCCGTAAACCTTTTCGTCGATCAGGCGCTTCGCTTCTCGCGCGTTCGGGTTGTAGCGATTCTGAAAGCAGATCCCGAGCGGGACCCGGGAGGCCGCGTCCTCGAGCATC
This sequence comes from Clostridia bacterium, assembly GCA_017540285.1. Classification (GTDB taxonomy): domain Bacteria; phylum Bacillota; class Clostridia; order Oscillospirales; family CAG-272; genus UMGS1696. Next base: position 2,397 of record JAFYBI010000288.1, read on the forward strand.
GCCCACTGTTCCCGGCTGATGACCGGCGGCTTCTCCGAAAAGACGGCGATCCCGCGGCGGGCGGCCTTCTGGGCCATCGGGGCGTGGAGGTAGTGGGGCGTGCAGAGGTGGACGGAATCCGGACGCTCGGCGTCGAGGAGGGCGTCCATGGAATCGTAGGCGCGGCAGCCGAATTTCTGCGCCATGGCTTCGGCGCGCTCCGGGCGGATGTCGGCGCACGCGATGAGCTCGGTGTCCGGGAGGTTATGAAGAACGGCCGCGTGGACCTGCGCGATGCCGCCGCAGCCGATGATGGCGACGTGGAACATGATGTGACTCCTTTTCTCGGCGGGCTTGGTCGCCCGACACCCACAGTATAGCAGATTCCGGCGCGGATTTCAACAGGATTTTCGATTTTTCCGTTTTTCCCGCCGACTCAACCGCCGGTTGAAGGGCATGAGAGAAATACGTTATTGCATTTCCCCGCCGCGTCCGGTATAATGGGGGCAGGATCGATCCCACATTTGATTTTTACAGGAGAAACGACTATGAAAACAACCACGATCGGCGAGCGCATCCGCGATCTGCGGAAGAAGCGCGACCTGACGCAGGAAAAGCTGGCGGATTTCCTCGGCGTGTCCTATCAGGCGGTCTCGAAATGGGAGTGCAATCTGACCTCCCCGGACCTCGGGCTGATCGGGCCGCTGACGAAGCTCCTCGGCGTCACGTCGGACGAGCTTCTCGGGCTGACGGAGGAGGAAAACGACGAGAGGAGAGCGTATTTTGACAACGAGTACAAGGGGTACTGGAAGCGGAACGACTTTGCGGCAAACTACGAAATCGCCAAGCAGGCGGTCGAGGAATATCCCGGCGATTTCAAGTATCTGAACTGGCTCGCCAATATGGAGTTTTATCTCGCTTTCGATGATGAGGATTACCGTCAGGGAGTTGTTCCGTTCGATCAGTTGACGCATTTCCAAGAAAGTATAAACAAATCCATGAGGCATTCTCTTACCGCATATGAGAACGCGACGGAGGAAGAATTAAGGAACAGCGCGCTTTGGAATGTTATTCTCTGTTATTGGGTCCTGAATCGTCCCGATGAAGCGCGGCATTATGCGGAGCTGTACCCGGAGAAGGATTCAACCACCCGGGACGATGCCATGCTTCTGGTTCTGAGGGGAGAAGAGCGGAAAAAACTGAGACAGAAAATGCTGATCGACGTCATGAACCGTCTGGATGTCGTACTGGATAACTTCTATGAAGACGACAGCCTTGTCGATGAGACGGACCGCGTTAAGGAAACCATCCTTCACACGCTCATCCCGGACGGAAACTATCTCGGGTTTGCCTTCAAACTGTTCTACATCCGGATCGGACAGGCAAAGCGGACGGCGAAGACAGGAGACAGAGACGCCGCTCTGAGGCTTCTTAAGGAGGCGGCCGAATTTGGGGTAGAGTACGACCGCGCCGTGCAGGATGGCACAATGTGTTTTACCGCCCCTCTTCTGAATGGATATGTTTCCTCCGATCCGGAATACAGAGAGGGAAACTTCACCTGTGCAGGAATACTCCGGGATGAAATGGAGGCAAAGGTCTTCGACCCCATCCGGGACACGCCGGAATTTCAGGCGCTCCTCGCCGGGACTGACGCATGAAAAAACTCCCCTGATATCTCAGGGAAGCTTTCGTTTTCGCGGTCATTCGTCCTCTTCCATCTTCACGACGGCGATGCCAAGCTCTTCGAGCGCCTTCGGATCCGCCGGGGCGGGCGCCTTCGAGAGAAGCTCCGACGCGTTCTGCACCTTCGGGAAGGCGATAACGTCGCGGATGTCCTCGAGGCCGAGGAGCAGGCAGACGACGCGGTCCAGACCGAACGCCAGTCCTCCGTGCGGGGGAACGCCGTACCGGAACGCCTCGAGCAGGAATCCGAACTTCTCCTGCGCTTCCTCGGGACCGATCCCGAGCGCTTCGAACATCTTCGTCTGCATCTCGGTGGTGTGGATGCGGATCGAGCCGCCGCCGAGCTCCGTGCCGTTCAGGACGCAGTCGTACGCTCTCGCGCGGACCGCGCCCGGATCGGTGTCGAGCAGGGGCAGGTCTTCTTCCATCGGCATGGTGAAGGGATGGTGCATTGCGTAGAAGCGGCCGTCCTCTTCGGAGTACTCGAGAAGCGGGAATTCCGTGACCCAGAGGAA
>JAFYBI010000022.1 GCA_017540285.1 Clostridia bacterium
ATGGGAAAAACGGGAAAAATCATCAAGACCGCCGCGCTGACGATTTTGTTCGTCGTCATCGTGATGTTTGTGCTCCGCTGCTGCATGGCGGCGGACAAATCGAGATTCTCCGGCCTCGAAGCCACGGACGCCATGAAGCGCGCCTGGGCCGACGGGGAGAGCGAGATCCTGACCTGCCGCGTGGAAGCCGAGCTCGCCGCGGACGGGTATTTCTCAGCGTACGGATTCTACTACAACCCGGAGTCGGGCGAGGTGCAGTTCGCGGTGCGCTGGAACCGCTCGGTCTACCGCTACACCGACATGCCCGCGGGACATGAATTCGTCTTCCGCCTCCGCGACGAGGCGACGGGGGAGGAGTGGCCCGCCGCGGTGATCGGGACGGATTCGATGAGCGTGTACAGCTACCGGAAGCTGGTCGTCGAAGGGGTGCATGCGGACGACGCGTCGCAGCTCACGGCGGTGATGGAGCTCCGCGACGGGTTCGAGAGCGTGCAGGTGCTCAAGCACGCGGAGCAGGTGTTCGTGCCGTACAAGCCGAAAAAGAGCTTTCTGGCGGAGGTCGGCGGGTGACCGGGCAAAATGGCCGAACGGCCCGCCGATCGCCGCGCTGCCGGAAGAACAAACGGCCGTGAAACCGTACCGAGGTACGGCTTCACGGCCGTTTTCTTCTTTTCCCTCACACCGTCACGCACGTCCCCAGCACCGTCGAGTACACCCGCGCCTCGGCGATCTCCTCCCCGAACATGTCGGAGCAGATTTCCCGGTAATACGTGAGCTGGTTCCGGTGCCGCGCGCGGAGCTTTTCGGCGGCGAGGGCGGGATTTCGGAACTCCTCCGCCGTCAGCCGGTCCGTCTTGTAGTCCACGAGGATCAGCCGGCCCGTGTCGGGATCGCGGTACACGCAGTCCACCACGCCCTGCACCGTCACCCGGATCCCCCGCGCGCGCAGCTTGGCCGCGAAATCCGGATCCGCGGTGAACCGCTCGGCCGGGAGCAGGACGTTGAAGCGGAATTCGCGCCGGACTGTCGGAGAGCGCAGGAGCGCGTCGAGGAGGGCGCTGCCGCGGAAGCGTTCGAGCTGCTTCTCGTAGAGCAGGGAGGCCGAGGCGGCGGAGAGATAGCGCTCCTTCACGAGGCGGTCGATCTCCGCGCGGACGCCGTTCTCCCGGAGCTTTCGGTGATCCGTGAACTGCAGAAAGACGTGCGTCGCCGAGCCGCGGTCCGCGGGGGTGGCCTCCTTCCCTCCCGTGAGGAACGCCGGGCGGGCGAGCGTCGGGCGCGGTTCGGAGGGCTCCCCGGATGCCGTCTCCCCGGCGGGCGGATCGAGCGAGAGGGTCAGCGAGGCGTCCGCGTCGGCGTCGAGGATTTCCGGGGAAAGGCGCGAGACCGTCAGCTTGGCGGGGACGCGGCGGAGCACGGAATCCTCATACCGATACGCAAACCGGCGGCGGAATTCTTCGAGAACCGCCGCTTTTTCCGCCTCGCGGGCGATTTCCTCCCCGCGCGGATCTTCTTCCGGCTCGGCGGGGAACAGCGGGATCTGCTCGGGGACGGGGGACACGGCTTCCGCCTCCGTTTCGGCGTTTTCGGCATTTTCCGGCACGACGGTGATCCGGACCCGGACGCGCGTCGCCTCCGCAGCCTCGCAGATCCACGCGAGATACGACCCGGCGTTCATGGCGCGGTAGCCGTCGGCAAAGCGGGCTTCGAGGGCGGCTTTCGCGAGCGTTTTGTCCGGATCGGGGGATTTGGCGGTGACGATCAGGCGGTCGCGGGCGCGGGTCATGGCGACGTAGAGCATCCGCATCTCCTCGGCGACGGCTTCGCGGGCGAGTTTGAGGGAGAGCGCCTGGCGCAGCAGCGTGTCGCAGCGGGCCAGTCCCCCCGGATCGGGCAGCGTCATCCCGAGACCGAGCTCGCGGTCGTAGAGGACCGTGCGGCGCTCGTCCTCCTCGTTTCGCTTTTTCGCGCATTCGCAGAGGAAGCAGACGGGGAATTCGAGCCCCTTCGCGGCGTGGATCGAGAGGATCGAAACGGCGCCCTTCGCACGGACGCCTCCGCCCGCGTCGTCTGCTGAGGCGAGCAGCTCGTCGATGCCCTCGAGAAGGCCGGAGATACCGCCGATCTTCGCGCCGACGCCGGCCTCATAGGCGCGCACCGCGGCGGAGAACCGGTTGATCGCGTCCCGCTCCGCGCCGTTTTCCCGGATGCCGTCGAGGGAGAAGAAATCCGTATCGGCGAGGAGGGTCTCGAGGTATTTGTCCGCGGGGAGGGACCGGGCGATCTGCTTGTGGCGTCCGAGCCAGAGCGTGGCACGGCGGCAGGCGTCCCGCAGCGAGGGATCTCCCTCGGCATCCGCGGGGCTGTCCGCGATCGCGGTGACGCCCGTCCAGAGGGGCATCTCCCCGGCGGCGCGGCGGATCGCGATCATCATCGAGAGATCGACCGAGAAGACCGGGGAACGGAGCGCGCCCGCGGTGGTGACGTCCCGGAGCGGGTTGTCGACGAAGCGGAGGAGGCAGACGAGGAGGAGGACGGCCGGGCTCTCGCCGAGGGGGACGGCGGTCTTCATGACGGCGGGGATGCCGCGTCTTTCGAGCGCCTCGCGGTAGAGGGAGGCCGAGCGGTTCGAGCGCAGAAGGATCGCGAAGTCCTCCGGGCCGAGGAGGGCGCCGCCGGAGGCATATTTCCCGATCATGGAGGCGATGCGGTCCGCGGCGTATTCCGCTTCCGGATCGGCGGCGGGGGATTCGTTCTCGTCCGGATCGGGCTCGCCGGGCTTCTTCCGACGCCGCTCGATGAGGACGAGTTCCGCGTCGGGGGCGGGATCCGGATCGTCGGTGCGGGCGTGCAGAAGGAGGTCGCCGTCCTCGCGGAAGCCGATGTTCCCGTACGGCAGAAGGCAGCGGGAGACGGCGTTCGCGAAGTCCACGACGGGGGCGGCGCAGCGGAAATTCTCGCTCATGAAGAGGGCGCGGCCCTCCTCTCCCGTGAGGACGGGACCGTCGTCGGCTTCCTCGGGCGAAACGGTCGGCCAGCGTCTGCGGTAGCCGGCGAAGACCGAGGGATCGGCGCCGCGGAAGCGATAGATCGACTGCTTGATGTCGCCGACCATGAAGCGGTGCGCGGCGGGCGTGAGGGCGCGGAAGATGCGGTCCTGCACGTCGTTCGTGTCCTGATACTCGTCGATGAAGACGTACCGGAACGCTCCTCCGATCTCCTCCGCGGCACGGGTGCGCCGTCCTTCGGCGTCGAGAAAGAGCCGCAGCGCGCCGGCTTCGAGGTCGCCGTAGTCGAGGGCGGCCATGTCACGCTTGCGGGCGGCGAGGCGGGCGTCGAAATCGGCGAGCACCCGGGCGGCGCGGCGCAGGATGCGGGCGGTCAGGTGCGCGGCGCGGGCGGCTTCCTCGGCGGGGGCGGAAAAGAGGTCCTCGGCGAGGCCTTTGTGCGCCTTTTTCAATTCGTCGCGGAAATATTTGAAGGTCTCGGAGCTTTCCGTCGCGTCTTTGGCCATGACTCTCGGGAGGGGTTCAAAGCCGAGGGAAATCACCGCTGCGCGCAGAGCGTCGTAGGAATCGCCGTCCGCGGCGTCCCGGATGCGGGCGAGGGCGTCGAGATGGGCGGCGCAGACGGGTCCGTACTGTTTTTCGACCTTCGGGGACTCCCGGAGCTCTTCGGCGAGCGCGGAGAAGACCCTGATAAAGTGCGCGGCAAAATCGCGGGCGGCGTCCCGGATCTCCCTGCCGAAGGGGGTGAGGAGGAAATCGGAGCCGTCCGACAGCTGATCCAGCGAATCGGCGAAGCGCGAGAGGGCCGCGGGATCCCCGCCGGTCGCCGCGAGCCTTTCGTCGAGCCACAGAAGCTCCCCGTCGACCGCGTCGGCATCGCGCGCCTGCCCGAGGATGTCGCAGAGCTCGGGGAAGGAAGCGCAGTCCTCCGCCGGCTCTTCGGCGGTGCGGAAGGCGTCGTCGACGGTGTCGCGCATGATCTCGGCGCGGAGCACTTCGACGGTGCGCTCTTCGAGGATGCGGGCGTCGGGGGAGAGGCCGAGCGCGGGGAAATAGGGCCGCATGGCCTGATAGAGGAAGGCGTGGATCGTCGAGACCCGTGCGGCGGGCAGAGAGGCCAAGGCGCGGGCGGCGAGGGAGGCGGTGTGTTCGTCCCCGGTTTTTTCCGCCTCATCGAGGGCTTCGCGGAGGCGTTTCCCGATGCGTTCGCGCATTTCGGCGGCGGCGGCGCGGGTGAAGGTGACCACGAGCATTTCGGAGAGGTCGGCCTCGCCGGTGATGAGGAGCCGCGCGATGCGGGCGGTGAGGGCAGCGGTTTTGCCGGAGCCCGCTGCGGCCGAGAGGAGGAGATTTCCGCGGGAATATTCCACCGCGGCCCGCTGGGAGGGGGTGAAGGAGAGCGGCATGGCGGATCCTTTCTGTCATGCAAAGCCGGCATGAGGACCGGCGAAACGTTCGGGGTGTTTGCGGGGTGACCCCGCAAGCGCGCGCCGGGCGGTGCCCGGGGACACACGGCGGGCTCACTGCGCAAGGCGGGGAGCCCCCGCGGGCAAAAGGAGTTTATGCGGCTTGCGCGCTGACGCTTGCGGGGATGAATCGACCAAGTCGATTGTTTTTTTGTCCTTCCGGACGGGACCCAAG
>JAFYBI010000289.1 GCA_017540285.1 Clostridia bacterium
CATGGCGCGCGAAGGACTCGCCGGAGGGGATGTTGCAGTCGGGCTGGATGTACCAGCCGCCCGTGACGCACCAGCGTCCTTCCTTTACCCGCGCGCGGATCTCGTCGCACATGGCGGGGACGCTGTCCCGCACCCATTCGTAATACGCGGCGCAGGCGGAGGTGAATTTGTAATCCGGGAATTCCTTCATCCGGTCGAGGGCGGAGCGGAACGTGGCCTTGACTTCGGCGTAACCCTCGTACCACTGCCAGAGCCAGACGGGATCGAGATGTGCGTTGCCGATGAGATGGATCTTGTTCATGATAGTCCTCCGTGGATTCAAAGCTGGATCTTCATGCCGTCGTAGGAGACGAGAAAGCCCTCCCGCGCGGCGATCGGCACGAAATCGTCGTAGACGACATGAATGCCGTTGTGGGAAAAGTGATTCGAAACAAAGACGGTCGTCTCGTCGGCGTATCCCTCGTCGATCATCCGGCGCCGCACCTCGGCGTTCTCCGTGAGTCCCATGTGGCCGATGTAGGTGAGGGGCAGACAGGCGTTCGTGCAGTCGAGGGAGACGAGGTCGAAGCGCGGGCGGGTCTCCTTCCAATACGCCCAGACGTCGTCGCGGAAATAGCCGGTGTCGTGGGCATAGAGCACGGCGCGCTCCCCGTCGGAGATGCCGTAAAAGAGCGGACCGGCCGCGGGATCGTGGATCGAGGGATAGGCCGTCACGGTATAGCGGCCGACGGCGGTCGGTTCAAACGGACGGATGACCTCGAAAGCGGCCGATCCTTCCCTCTCCGGCTGCAGAAGGACGCCTGAGAGCGCATCCCGGACGGCTTCGGAGCCGCGGAAGGTGATGCGGTAGTCCGGCGGCACGTGGGAAAAGCCCGCGCGGAGCATGGAGACATCCGTGGGGTAGAGATGATCGCCGTGGGTATGCGTGACGAGACAGTCGCGGACATTCAGAAGATCGAGCCCGTTTCGGTAGAGATGGTCGAGCGTGTCCGAAGGAAAGTCGATCAGGAGCGCGCCGTCGACGATGGCCTGGGATCGGGTCCGAAGCGCGCGTCCGCCGATCTGTCTGGAACGCACGCAGCGTTCGCAGCAGCACCAGAGCGCGGGGACGCCTTCCGCCGCCGCGGTCCCGAGGAATTGAAAGAGCATGGTTGCCTCCGTCCGAAAGATTGCGGTACTGCCCTATTATACCATGTTCCGGGGACGCTTGCAAGCCGGTGTGCGCAAAAAAAGAGAGCAGGAATCGATCCTGCCCTCCCGGATTACTGAAACAAGAGACAACCCTGCTCGCGGAAATGCTCGATCCGCTCGCGGAGACGGTCCTCGGTCGAATGGGTGAACTCTGCGAGGCATCGGAGACAGAAGAACTCCGTCGCGCCGCGGTTGATCATTTTTTTGTGGATGCCGATCTCGTCGTTCGTGAGCGTCTTTCCGCATTTCATGCACTTCGGCTGCTCGTAGAGATTCTCCGCCACGGATTATTTCTCGACGAGGGTCCCGCGGAAGATGCGGCAGTCGTGGGACTTGATGCCCGTGGAGAGGTGGCCCGTGACGACGCCGGTCTCTTCGCCCGTGAAGATGTCGCGGAACCGGAAGCCGTAGCCGGACGCGACGGTCAGGCCGAGATCGTAGAATTCCACGTCGCCCCAGCTGTCGCGATCGCCGAAGTTGAAGAACGCGAGGACGTATTCGTTGTTCGCGAGGTGCTTGAAGAAGATCGGGCGGTCGCCGTGGCCGAGTCTCATCGGAGGACGCGCTTCTGGATCCTGGTTGATGGAGATGAGCTCCTTGTTCTTCAAGAGGTCGAGGTTGTAATCGTCGATCTTCGAGAGGTCGCCGCCGATCATCAGCGGGGACTGGAACAGGCACCACAGCGCGAAGTGCGTGCGGTATTCGGTGTCGGTGCAGCCGCCGTTCGCGACGTTGCCCTTGCCGTGCATGCCGCAGATCAGCATGTCGATGTCGTTGAAGCAGCAGGGACCGGAGTAGGCGAGCTTTTCGACCTGGCTCATCGCGATGTCCTTGAAGCTGTTGAAGCTGTCGTTGATATCGCCGGTGGAGCGGTACATGTGCGCGCCGATGGAGCGGATCCACTTTTCGACCTCGTCGGAGCCCCAGTTGCACGCGGAGAAGAGGATCTCGCGGCCGGAAGCCTTGAGCGCCATGCCCATTCTGTTGTAGAGGATGGGACCGTTGGCGAGACGCGGCTTGTAGCAGAAGTCGTACTTCAAAAAGTCGACGCCCCACTCCGCGAAGGTCTTCGCATCGATGAACTCATAGTCGAAGGAGCCTGGATAGCCGGCGCAGGTTCTCGTGCCGGCGCAGGAATACATACCGAATTTCAGGCCCTTGGAATGCACATAGTCCGCCAGCGCTTTCATGCCGGAGGGGAACTTCACGGGATCGGGGACGATGCGGTCGTCGGCGCCGCGCTGCCGGAGGGACCAGCAGTCGTCGATGACCACGTACTCGTATCCGGCGTCCTTGAGGCCCTTCTCCACGATTGCGTCTGCGGTGTCGCGGACGACCTGTTCGTTGATGGCTTCGCCGAACGTGTTCCAGGAATTCCAACCCATCGGAGGTGTTTTGGCTAACATAATGATTCTCCTTTGTATTGAGGTTTTTTGACAGCGTGTCCGCGAATCGGCGCGGTTCACCGGAATCATCATACAACATTTTCAGAGAGTTGTCAAGAAGAACCGGAAACTTTCCGCCGGATCCGCCGGTTTTTGTGCGTTTTTGTCCCGATCGGCGCGGATCACAGCCAACCGAGGCTGCAGAGCCAGTTGGCCATGAGTCCGGCCCACTGGGCGACGTGAGGATTGCTCTCGGCCAGCCCGAGGCCGTGATACCCGTGCGGGAAGACGTGCAGCTCGTGCGGGATGTTGTGCTCGCGCAGGGCCGTCGCATAGAGATAGCTGTTGATGACGTTGACGCAGTCGTCGTCCGAGGTGTGCCAGAGGAAGGCGGGCGGCGTTTTATCCGTGACGTTGAGATCGTTCGAGAAGTGCTCGTAATCCTTGCGGTTGCCGAGGAGGTTCACGAAGGAGCCGACGTGCGCGATGCCCGTGTCGTCCGGCATGTGGCAGACGGCGTAGCAGAGGATCGTCGCGTCGGGGATCGGATCCTCCCGGTCGACCTCGTCGAGATCCTCGAAATCGATGGGATCGGTGTAAGTCGAGACAAGCCCGGCGAGGTGGCCGCCCGCGGACGAGCCCATCACCGCGATTTTGTGCGGATCGAGGCCGAATTCCGCGGCGTGATGCCGGACCCAGCGGACCGCGCGGCGGGCGTCGAGCAGCTCGAGCGGGAAGCGGTGCGGCGATACGCGGTATTCGCACACGAACGCGTCCATGCCGATGGAATTGAAGTATTCGGCATAACCCTTTCCTTCGTGCGGCGCGCGCATGCCGTATCCGCCGCCGGGATAGATCACGACGGTCGCGTCGGAGAGGCGTTTTTCTGCCGGAAAGTATTCGAGGACCGGCTCTTCGAGGCAGAGGCCGGGCGTTTTTTCCCAGAGTTTGATGGTTTCCATGCTTGATCCTCCAAACGGTATCTTAGAATGTTTGATCGAGCCACTTCAGCAGGAGCCCGCCCCACTGTCCGACGGACGGATTGCCCGTCGCGAGGCCGAGGCCGTGGCTGCCCTTCGGGAAGACGTGGACCTCGTGGGGGATGTTGTGCTGCCGCAGCGCGGTCGCATAGCGGTAGGTGTGGATGACGTTCACGACCGGGTCGTCGGAGGTATGCCAGAGGAAGGCGGGCGGCGTCTCGTCCGTGACGTTCTTGTCCGGGGATGCGATCTCCCATCCGTTCCGCGTGCCGCCGAGAAGGGAGTTCGTGAGCCAGTCGGTCATCCATTCCTCGAAGGGCTCCGCCACCACGCCGTAGCAGCAGATCGTGGCGTCCGGGCGGCAGTCTTCCGCGTCGACGGCATCTGCGCTCTCCTCCGCGATCGTTCCGGTCCAGGCGGAGATCGTCGCCGCGAGATGACCGCCGGCGGAGGAGCCCATGACGGCGATCTTGTGCGGATCGATGCCGTACGCCGCCGCGTCATGCCGCACGAGCCGGACCGCCCGGCGCGCGTCGACGAGGGGCCACGGGAAGAGCTGTTTCATCTCGATCCGGTATTCGCACACGAAGGCGTGGTACCCTGCCGCGGCGAGGAATTCGGCGTACCCCTTCCCCTCATGCGGGGCGAGGTGGGTGTATGCCCCGCCCGGGAAGATCACGACCGCCGCATCCTTCGCGGGGGAAGCAGGGGCGTAGTATTCAAGCGCGGGCTGGACCCCGTTTGTCGGTCCGGGGATCGTTTCCCACATCGGAATCGTTTTCATCGGTTGTCTCCTTTCATGTTCAGGCCTTTTTCATCACGCGGACGCCGTAGGGCTCGACCGGGATCTCGCCATCGAAGGTCTCCCCGGTGAAGAGATCGGTCATCGCGCCGTCGATCTTCACGGAGGCGGGCGCGTGCGCGGTCTCGCAGAGGATCAGGCCCTCTCCGGCTTCTCCCGCGCGCGGTATGACGTTGAGCGTCCCCGTCGTTTCATAGGGCGTGATGCCCGCGTCGGCGTACGCGATCGAGAGAAGCTTCGTGATGTCCGCGTCCTCGAGGAGCGCGCCGCAGAGGATGACCTCGCCCTTCCCTACCCGGTAGCGGCCGATCACGACCTCGCCGACGAGCGCGGAATGCCCGCCCGTGACGGACGCGAGGACCTCTCCGCCGCCGAGGTTCGTGTAATTCTCCGCCCATTTGCGGACGTGCAGCTCTTCCCCGTCCGTCCATGCGGTCCGGAGAACGGAGCCGTCCGTCGGGATGCCGTAGTCCTGCCGGATGCTGAGCCATTCTTCCATCATGCCCATCGCGCGATCGGTGTAATGCGCGCCGATGGCATTGCGGACGTCGGTCAAGGGTCCCGCCACCCAGACGCCGCCGTCCTCGACGAATTTCCGGATCTTCGCGGCGAGATCGCCGTCCTCGAGCGTCATGACGCACGGGGAGACGAGGAGTTTATACCCATCGAGGGAATGCGTCGCGCCGATCACGTCGGGACGGACGCCGCCTTTCAGCATCGCGCGGTGGACCTGCTGCACGTCCCCGGCGTACCAGTTGCCGTCAAAGACCTTCTGCTGGTCGAAGAGCTGCCACGATTTGTTCGTGAAGTGGAGGGCGACGTCGGTCTTCACCTTCGTGCCGGCGATGAAGGCGGAGGCCTTTTCGTATTCCGCCGCCGTGCGCTGCACCTCGCCGAACGCATGGACCGGGCGTCCCTCGGGCGTCAGGACGGAGCCGTGGACGAGCTCGTGGCCCGCCCAGTGCTGCCGCCAGAGCCAGTACATGTTGCACTCTCCGCCGAGCGCGACCGGAAGCCACGAATTGACGCGGCAGTATCCCTCGGGCTTCAAAACCTGACCGATGGCGGTCGAGCCGTTCCACGTCGTCGCCGTTTCGGTGTTCCAGAACGGGCGGTCCTTCAGGGTGCGGAGATAGTCGAACCAGAACACGGCGTCGTTCAGGTTTTCGGGGGTGTTGTAGTGG
>JAFYBI010000290.1 GCA_017540285.1 Clostridia bacterium
TCGACTTGGTCGATATACAATCCGCAAGCGTCAGCGCGCAAGAGATAGAAGCGTCAGCGGGCTTGCGCAGTGAGCCCGCCGTGTGTCTCCGGGCACCGCCCGGCCCGCGGGGGCTCCCCGCCCGGCGTTTGTTTACATTTTTCCGCTTGAACCGCCGGGCGGTTTTCCTTATACTATATAGGAATATTTGTGTCCTTCTCACGAAAGGTGCTTCCTATGAAACCGATGAACCGTTCCGGACTCCTCCGCACAGCCGCGCTCCTCCTCGCCGCGCTCTTTTTCACCCTGTCCCTCGCATCCTGCAAGCAGCGCGGGGAATTCGCGCCGCCCGCCGGGTATCAGGCCGCGTCCGACGAAAAGGCCGATTTCCATTTCTACGTCCCCGACAAGTGGACCGTCGATTATTCCACCGGAGCCGCCGGCGCATACTTCTCCGCCGCCGATCCGTCCTCCGTGTCCGTCATGGCCTGGGAACTCCCGCACGCCGACACCACCCTCGACGAGTGGTGGGAGCTCAACCGCGCGGAGATCGAGAAGGTCTTCGACGACTTCACCCTCGAATCCGAGGAAAACACCACCGTCGACGGGCAGTACGCGAAGAAATTCGTCTACACGGCTTCCCTCGGCGGGTACCGGTACCGCTATCAGCAGGTCGCCGCGATCAAGGGCACGTCGGTGTACCTCTTCACGTACGCCTCGACGGAGGAAAACTACGAGACGCACCTCGACCAGGTGAACGAGATGCTCGGGTACCTGCTGCTGAGATGAATATGATGACCGAACACTATTTCGACCAGTCCGCGACGACCAGGCCGTCCGACGCCGCCGTCGAAGCGATGATCTCCGCCGCCTGGGGCAACCCGTCGTCCGTGCATGCCGTCGGACAGCGCGCGGCGAACGAACTGCGCGAGGCGAGAGCCGCCGTCGGACGCACGCTCGGGATGCCGCGCTTCTCGCAGGACCGCCTGATCTTCACCTCCTGCGGCACCGAATCGAACAACATCGCCCTGCTCGGCTGCGCGCGCGCGAAAAAACGCGATCCCGAACGCCCCGGCACGGTGATCCTCTCGGCGGGCGAGCATCCGTCGCTCGAGAATCCGGCGCTCCTGCTCGAAAAAGAGGGCTATGCCGTGGTCCGGATCCCGACGGCGGGCGGCGCGCTGGATCTGGATTTTCTGGAAAAGGCCCTCGGCGAGGCGGACGCCCCGGTGATCTTCGCGGGGTTCATGCTCGTCAACAACGAGACGGGCGCGGTGTACGACGTGAAGTCCGCCGCCTCGCTCGTGAAGAAGAAGTTTCCCGACGCCGTCATCCACTGCGACGCGGTGCAGGGGTATCTGAAAATGAAGTTCACGCCCACCTCCCTCGGCGTCGACACGCTGACCGTCAGCGCGCACAAGATCCACGCGGTCCGCGGGGCCGGCGCCCTCTATGTGAACGCTGCCGTCCTCAAGCGCCGGAACATCGCGGCGGTCATGCCCGGCGGCGGTCAGGAGGGCGGATTCCGCAGCGGGACGGAGAATCTCGCGGCGATCCGGTCCTTCGCGGCGGCGGCGGAAGAGGGGTACGCGAACCTCGACGGGCGCATCGCCCGGACGGCGGAGCTGCGCGCGCGCCTCGACGAGGGGCTTTCCCGCCTCGACGTGCGGCTGAACCGGCCCGTCCGGGGGCTTGCCAACATTGCGAGCGTGGTGCTTCCCGGCATCCGGAGCGAGACGATGCTGAACGAGCTGTCGGGCCGCGGGATCTATGTTTCGGCGGGCTCGGCGTGCGCGGCGAACAGCAAAAAGAAGAGTCTCGCGCTCGAAGCGTTCGGGGTGAGCGCGTCCGACGCGGACTCGACGATCCGCGTGAGCCTCGACCACACGAACACCGAAGAAGACGTTGAAGCCCTTCTCGAAGGGCTCGCGGAAGGGATCGCGAACCTGCAGAGAAAGCGGACGGCGTCCGCGGGCAAATGACGGGCGCGCCGCGGGGTCCGCGGTGACCGGGCAGTGCCCGGAGACACAAAGAGCGCGCGTCGAAGGTGCGCGCGCCGCGGGGTCCACGGGGACAAATGGCGGGCTCACTTCGCAAGCCCGCGGAGAGTGGACGCACATTCTGCCTGCGCGGCTGCGCTTGCGGGTGGAGTGCAGGTTTTCTCCTTTATGAAGGAGAGGAAAAGGTCAGAGAAAGCTCTGCGGAGCTTTCTCCCATTGATTATTGCCTTGCAGCGCACCCAA
>JAFYBI010000023.1 GCA_017540285.1 Clostridia bacterium
GCGGGGCGGGAGGAGGGTGACGAGGGGTCTGGTTTCACCGGCCGCATAGGCGTTCAGCGCGTCGAGGGAGAGCGCGACGTTTTCCCGGTAGTAATAATCCATGTCCGGGGTCTGGCGGAGCAGGCTTTCATAGACGCGGAACTTCCGCACGGCGAGCTGATCGTGTTTCCCGAGCAGAACGCCGTTGTTCTCACCGCGTCCGACGGCGATCTCGCATTCCGCCTTGATCCGGACGAAGAGGGACCGCGCGGGGAACTGATCGGCGAAATAGTCGGTCATCCCGGAATTGAAGCTCCCGTCGGTCAGCGTCTCAAAGGAGAATTCCGGGAACGGCGCGAGCGCGCGGTTTTCCGCATCGGAGAACGCCGAATCCGGAAGGATCCAGAAGGCCGCGGCCAGCCCGAAGACGAGGAGCACGAAGCAGAGCACCGTCGCGGTGTTGCAGTTTTTTTTCATCATGGCAATACTCAGAAAATAAAGTACAAAAACGGCGAAAACGTGGAGTCGACCATGTACGCGACGCAGAGCACGAACACGAAGACGCACCCGATGGTCGTGAGCACGGCAACGACCTTCCCGCGCTTCGAGAGGACAAGCCCGTCCTCCGTGATCGGACGCTCCTCCCCGTACGGGGTGATCGATCCGCACGAGATCCAGTCGTGCTCGCCGAGCCGGTCCCAGATCCGCTTCGAATAAGGCGTCGCGCCGATCCCCGCGATCAGGAGAAGCGGCAGGGCGTGCAGGAATTCATACCGGATGACGGGCGAGGAGAGGGCTTCGGTCCCCACGCCGAAGAGCGCGAGGAAGCACCGCCAGCCCGCCGCGATGTCGGTGTGCGAGAAGATGATCCAGCCGATGCCGATCAGCAGGAGCGCGTAGAGATGCCCGATGACGGACGGCAGCTTCTCGAGCTTTTTCAGAAGGAATCCCTTTTCGATCATCAGGATCACCCCGAAAAACACGCCCCAGATGATGTAGTTCCAGTTCGCGCCGTGCCAGAAGCCCGTGAGGAGCCAGACGACGGCGATGTTGCGGTACTGCTTCAGCCTGCCGACGCGGTTGCCGCCGAGCGGGATGTATACGTATTCCTTGAACCACGTGCTGAGCGACATGTGCCAGCGCCGCCAGAACTCCGTGATGCTCTTCGAAATATAGGGATAGTCGAAGTTTTCGAGAAACCGGAACCCGAACATCCGCCCGAGCCCGATCGCCATGTCGGAATATCCCGCGAAATCGTAATAGATGTGCAGCGTGTAGAAGATCATCACCATCCACGCGCCGAGGGCTGTCGCGTTGAACTCAGCCGCCGCCTTCGCGTATTCGTACACGCGGGACGCCGCGTCGCCGAGCAGGATCTTCTTCGCGAGGCCGAGGATGAACCGCCGCGCGCCGCTGGCAAAGAGATCGAGCGTCTCCCGCCGTCCCGTGAGCTGATCGTCGACGTCGCGGTAACGCACGATGGGCCCGGCGATGAGCTGCGGGAAGAGGGTGACATAGGTGCCGAACGCGATGAAATTCCGCTGTACCTCCGTCTGTCCCCGGTAGAGGTCGATCGTGTAGGACATGATCTGGAAGGTGTAGAACGAGATCCCGATGGGGAGCGTCAGTCCTTCGATCGGCGCGAGCTTTTCCGAGAGGAGCGGGATGAGCCGCAGGTTCGCGATAAAGAAGTTCGCGTATTTGAAGAAGAGCAGCGCGGAGAGGTTCGTCAGGAGCGAGAGCGTCATCCAGAGGCGCGCGCGCTTCCGGTTCGACAGACGGTTCTTCGCGATGAGGAACCCGAACCCGTAGGCCGCCGCGATCGAGGCGAGCATGACGAGTATGTAGACCGGCTCGCCCCACCCGTAAAAGAGCAGGCTGACGACGAAGAGAACGATGTTCCGCCACCGGTTGTGCGGGACGACGTAATACAGCGCGAGCGTCAGCGGCAGGAACGCGAAGAGGAAGAGTAAGGAAGAGAAGACCATCGTTTATGAGAGCGCGTCCTTCAGGGCGGCGGCAAGAGCGGCGGAATCGTATCCGACGGCGTAATAGACCACGTCTCCGGCCTTTGCGACGACGGCTTTTTTCAGCGTCGCGACGTCGATGTCGGGATAGCGCGCGCCGTTTTCGATGCGCACGTCGATCCGGCCCTGGATGAACTTCATGAACGTGTCGGCATAGGAGGGATCCGTCAGGCGGAACGCGCCGACGTCGGTGAGGATGTACGGGCTGCTTTCGTCGATGTAGACGCAGTATTCGGAAACCTTCCCGAAATCGGGCTTGACGGATGCGTCGCCGTAATAGGACTGGATCAGGTCGTCGTCGAGATACTCGCCGAGCTCGGTCGAGGACGACGAGAAGACGAACCCGTCGGTCATCTCGTACTGCGTCGTCAGACCGATGATGAGCGCGTCGAGGCTGACGGGCTCTTTCGTTTCGGCAGCCGACGCGTCGGAGCCGGCGTTCGACGGGGCGTCCTTCGCGCAGGCGGAAACGGACGCGAGCATCAGGAACGCGAAAAGCAGACAGAGCGTTTTTTTCATCGTTTTCATCGTGCGGAAAACCTCCGGATTTGCGGATAAAAATTCACAAATATCATTATAGCACAACTGCGACGGAAAGTCAATGCGGAGAGGGCATACCGCACACAAAAAAGCCGTCCTGCGGGAGAACGGCTTTTGGAATGGCACATGCTCATGCCCGGACCCGGAGCACGAACGTCTTTTCGCGGAATTCCCCGGAGGAGAGCCGTACGCGGGCGAGGGCGTCGGTGCTCCATTCCCGCTGGAGCTTGTCTTCGAGCGGGACCTCGTCGACGGACGGCGTGAGCGACTCGTCAAACGATGCCGTGACGCCCGCCTCCTCCAGACGGAAGGCCGACCGGTCAAACCGAGGCGTCTCGCGGCACATCAGGGAGAAGTCCGCGCGGCCGGTTTCCCGGAAGACGATCCGGTCCTCGCAGAAGAAGCCCTCCGCGTCGAATCCCACGCGCCGCCGGTACGATTCGATCCCGGCTTCCTCGGGATACGCGTCCCGGAGCTCCATGCCGAGCACGCGATCCCCGGAGGAGAGGATCTCCGCCCGGTACTGACCGCCCGGCTTCTGCTCTGTGCCGTTCAGCGCGGGAAGATTGTGGTAGAGCGAGCGCATCGTCCAGAGCGTGTAGCGCTTCGAGGAGAACGTGTCCTTCGAGTACTGCTCGACGCCCGGATCGAGGAAGACCGGGATCTCTCTCCGGAAGAGCATGAAGGACCCGACGTCGTTGTGATTGTGGCTTTCGGCGTTGTGTCCCGCCTTTGCCGCGAGCGCCATGCCCGACGCGCCGTCTTTCGCGATCATCACGCCGAGGGAGGGATAATAGACCTCGTCGCTCCCGGAAACGGGCTTCGCGTCCGCCGGGTACGGCTCGATCAGGTTGCGCAGCGCGCGGTACATCGTCGAGCCGGGGACAAAGCGGCCGAACGCCTCCGGACCCTTTTCCGCGGCCAGGGCCGTGAGCTTCGCGAGCCCGGTCTCCCGTCCCATCCGAGCGGCGAGCATCGGATCCGCGCCGGCGTAGTGCGAGGCGTCCGCGAAGTTGGCCCAGACGCGGCCGGCGAGCCGGAAGTCCGCGATGTAGCCGCACATCTTCGCGACGAAGGGATGCGCGGTGACGTCGGGCCCGCCCATGTCCCGGATGATCTCCGCGCAGTCGAAGTAGGACGCGCCCGCGACGCCCCAGTAACCGGGACCTTCGTCGCAGCCGCCGTCCTCCGGATAGGTCCGGGTGAAGCGGTCGAGCAGGGTCATCGAGCGCTCCATCGCCCACGCGCGCCGTCCGTTCGAATCCTCGCACAGCATCACGGCGCAGAGCACGTTCGAGACGATCCACGGCGTCCAGTTGTTGAGGACCTCACCCCGGTCGCCCATCCACCAGTTCGCGCCTCCCGTCACCGTATAATACGGGTGGAAGATGCGCGCCCGGATCAGATCGAGGATGCGGCGGCGGATCACCGGGGTCACGGGATCGAGGATCTCTGCGCCGAGCGTCCAGACCCACGCCATCATCGCGCCGGTCGCCGCCGAGAAGAGGTCGATGTGCCGCATG
Organism: Clostridia bacterium; assembly: GCA_017540285.1. Lineage (GTDB taxonomy): Bacteria > Bacillota > Clostridia > Oscillospirales > CAG-272 > UMGS1696. The sequence goes on from JAFYBI010000023.1 coordinate 4,070, forward strand.
TCGTCGTCCGGGCCGAGGTCGAAGGCATCGGGCAGGCAGCCCGCCGGATTCCCGTGCGACGGCGTGTTGTGCGCGGGGATGACCCACGTCGATTCTTCGCACACCGCCCACAGATAGTCGACGAGCAGGTCGGTGAAGCGTCCGCCCCTCTCGGTCAGCTCCGCGATGAGGAGCGTCTGGATCGCATTCCGGCGGGCGAAATACATCTTCTCGCCGTGCGAACGGTTGCCCGTACGGTAGAATTCCATGTAGAGCGTCGCGGGGATGGCCGGGACGGGCTTTCCGAGAAGGCCTTCGGCCGCCGTCACCGCTTCCGGCACGCGGATGTCTCCGGCGGCGATGAACGGCTTGTATTTCGACGCGGGGATCGGACGGCTCCGGAATCCCCCGCTTTCCTCAAAGATGTTCGGCATGACTCCTCCTCGTTATTTCACACGGTAGAACAGCACGACGCCCGTCCGCTTCGGAAGGGAGACGCCGAGGCCGTTCCGTTCCAGCTCGTCGGACGGGAGCTCGAAGACGGATCCGTCCGAGGAATTCTCGAATACATAGGTTTTGCCGGGCTGTGCGCGGAAGGGGACCGTGAACCGGTTTTCCTCGGCCGCACGGTTGCGGATGAACTGCACGAAGCCCTCGTCCCCGCAGTCAAAGCGCATCGCGTACCAGTCGCCCGGATCCCGGCGGCATTCGGTGAGCGGCTCGTAGTCGCCCCGGAGCATCATTTCCGCCGCGCGCCGCCAGATCTTTTCCGCGGCGATCGTGCGGGCGTACTGATCGTCGTCCGCGTCCCACCAGGTCATGTAGGTCACCGCGGGGGCCATCGCGCACTGGAAGGAGAATTCGTCGTTCTCGACCCACGCCCGGCCGAGCTCCTTTTCGACGTATTCGCGGTCCCACGACATGTTGTGCGAGCGGAAATAGGGGATCCACTCGAAGAGCTCGCGGAACTGCTTCTGCTTGATCGGATGCTCGCCGTAGCCGACGTCCGTGTAGTGGAGCGGGACCGCGCGGCGCATCGTTTCGAGGTCGTTCCGACGCCCGCCGGACGCGCATGAGTCGATCCAGAGACCGGGATTCTTGTCGATCAGGGCGTCCCAGTAGGCGAGATAGCCCTGCGCATGCAGGTTTTCGAGCGCGCCGATCCGGTCCTCCTTTTCGGCGAGGAGCCAGCACGGCTTCGGATCGAAGTTGAAGTCCTGCCGGTAGACGCGGATGTGCCCCTCCTTGATGATCGAATCGACCCGGTCGGTCAGCCAGCGGCGCGCTTCGGGATCGCCGAGGTTGAACAGGTGATTGGCATCTCCCTCGCGTCCCGTCGGAAGGCACCATTCCGGATGCTCCCGGGCGATCTCCGTCCCTTCGACGACGCGCTCCGGCTCGAACCAGAGCAAAAACCGCGCGCCGACCTTGCCGCAGGCCTCGCCGATCGGACCGAGCCCGTGCGGGAACCGCTCCGGATCGGGCTTCCACGTCCCGGTCAGCGGCCAGTTGTAGTCGCATTTGTACCACCCCGCGTCGATCCACCAGATGTCCGGGGTGAGACCGCGCCGCACGTAGGTCTCGATCCCGCGGACCTGATTCTCCTCGGTCGCCGCCGTGTGCTCCGGTTTTCCCTCGCAACCCCAGTAGTGGAGGCACATCGCGGGCCGGATCGGCCGTCCGTTTTCCCGCGGGAGGATGTGCCTGAGATACCAGCTGCGCCAGAGATTCATGGAACGGTATTCATCCCCCGCCGAGATCATCAGGGTCAGCCGCGGGGTGCGCATGGTCTCGCCGGGGCGGATCGTCATCCGGCAGCGCGCCTGTCCGCAGGAATACGCCGCGCCGTCCGCCGTCCGGGATACCGTCGCCTTCCACATGTGCGGCCAGCCGACCGCCGCGCGCACGATGAAATCCCGGAACGCGAGCTTCATGTACGGGAACGCCCCGTTGCACGAGGTCCCGTCGGCGGGCGTGATCGTCAGGGGGCCGTCTTCGAGCGCGTCGCGGAACCACTCGTACCCATCTTCGCGGCAGGTGTCGCCGTTGCCGTGGACGAACGCCCCGAACGCCCCGGCGATCTCCTCGCCGATCTCGATGTCCGAGACGATCGGCGTGTCTTTGTTTCCGGTGTTCGTGAACTCCGCGAGCCATTCGGTCACGGGAAAGTCCCGGTATTCCCACGAAGTGAGTGCAACGGTCAGCCCGATCGCGGGATCGGATCCGGTCCACGTCCGGCGGGTGATGTTCGCGTCGGCGGATTCGCGCCGGAACGACCGCACGAACGACGCGGGAATGCCCCGGATCCGCGCGCCGTCCAGGGCGAACGAGAGGGGAAGCGCGTCAAAGGACGCTTCGTCGCCGGACGCAAAGAGCGCCGAACGGCTGCGGAGCGCAAAATCCTGCTTCTCTGCAAGCATGGGAAGATTCCTCCTTGATGAAGTCTGAAAGTCGGTATATCGAAAAGCGTTTCGGATGCGCGTCAGTTCTGCGTTTTTTCCGTGCGGCGGGTGAAGGAGGCGAGGCGGCGGGCAGCGGATGCGTTCGCGGGCTTCGTCATGCCCGGATCCTCCTCGGCGGTGCGCCGCGCGTAATGCGATGCCCGCTCGATCATGTGCGGATCGCGGCACGCGGCGGCCAGGCGGAAGTTCATCTGCCCGTGCTGGCGGATCGCGCCGGTCTCGTTGAAGAAATCGCCGGGACCGCGGAGTTCAAGGTCGTATTCCGCGATCTCGAAGCCGTCCGTCGTGCTCTTGACGGCGCGCAGACGGTCCTGCGCCTCCGGCTTCGTCGAATCGGAGACGAGGATGAAATACGATTTCGCCGTCCCGCGTCCCACGCGCCCGCGCAGCTGATGCAGCTGAGAAAGCCCGAACCGCTCGGCGTTTTCGACGATCATCAGGGTCGCGTTCGGGACGTTCACCCCGACCTCGATCACCGTGGTGGAGACGAGCACGTCGAGATTTCCCGCGGCGAACTCCGCCATCACCCGGTCCTTTTCCGACGATTTCAGCTTGCCGTGCACGAACCCGACGTTCAGCTCCGGGAGCGCCTCGGCCAGCTCGTCCGCGTGCTGCACCGCGCTCTTCATCGGGGCGCCCTCCTCGGGGATCGCGTCGACGAGGGGCAGATCCGCCATCTCCTCGGCGTCCGTGTCGTTCCCCTTTTCGCTCTCCTCGACCGCCGGGCAGACGACGTAGGTCTGGTGACCCTCCGCGGCCTGTTTCCGGATGAAGCCGTTGAGCCGCTCGCGGTAGGTCTCGTTGACGATGAAGGTGTCGATCTTCTGGCGTCCGGCGGGGAGCTCGTCGATGCGGGAGACGTCGATCATCCCGTAGGCGGCGAGGGTGAGCGTGCGCGGGATCGGCGTCGCGCTCATCACGAGACAGTGCACGTTTTTCGCTTTATCGAAGAGCGCGGCCCGCTGATGCACCCCGAACCGGTGCTGTTCGTCGATCACGGCGAGCCCGAGGTCCCCGATCACGACGTCCTCGGTCAGAAGCGCGTGGGTCCCGACGACGATTTTGATCTCCCCGCCGCCGCGGAGCCCTTCGAGGATCGCCGCGCGTTCCTTCTTTTTCGTCGATCCGGTGAGCAGGGCGGTCTTCACCCCGAGCGTGCCGAAGAGCTTCGAGAGGTCCTCGGCATGCTGATTCGCGAGGATCTCGGTCGGCGCCATCAGCACGGCGCGGAATCCGTTCTTCACCGCCGCGTACATCGCCGCCGCCGCCACGACCGTCTTGCCGCTCCCGACGTCCCCCGTCAGGATGCGGTTCATCAGGTTCTCCCCCGCCATGTCCGAGACGATCTCCCCGACGGAACGCGCCTGCGCCCCCGTGAGCGAGAAGGGAAGCGCGGCGAGGAAATCCGAGAGGTCGGTGTCCGCCAGCTTCAGCGGGCCGCTCGCCTGTCTCGACGCCGCGCCCGTGAGGGCCATCGAGAGGAACATGTAATAGAGCTCTTCGAAGACCAGCCGCCGGCGCGCGGTCTCCATTTCAGAGACATCCGCCGGACGGTGGATCGCCCGCACGGTATAGCCGAAGCTCGGCAGGCGCATTTCCTCGAGCGCGTCGGTCGGGAGCGTCTCCGTCAGCTCGTCGCCCGCATACCGGAGGGCGGACAGGACCGCGTCGGAGACGAACCGCTGCGTCAGTCCCTGCGAGACCGGATAGACCGGGACGATCGCGGGCAGCGGCAGGTCTTCGCGCCACGGCTCGGAGATCGGGGAATTGATCTGGACGCGGTTGTATTCCCACGCAAAGCGCCCGAAGAAGCGGTAGGTCTCGCCCGTATGGATGCGCTGGGCGACATAGGGCTGATTGAACCATGTGATCTCCGCGGAGCCCGTCCCGTCGAACGCGCGGACCTTGGTGATCACCATCCCGCGGCGGATATACCGGGTCTGCGGCTCCGCGGATACCGTGAGAACGGTCGAAAAGGGACCTGTTTCTCCGTTCCGCAGCCGGTCCGCGATCTCGAGAAGGGATTTCGTGTCGCCCCGGTTCTGATAGGCGCGGGGCCACAGCCGCACGAGATCGCCGACGCACTCGACGCCGAGCTTCGCAAGGGCTTCTTTTTTCGCCGGTCCGACGCCCGCGAGCACCCCGACGGACTGCTCGAGCTTCGCCAGTCCCGGAATGGGTTTCTCCGCCATGCCGCGCCTCCTTTGTTATTGATGATGCAGCTTCATCTTACCACATCGCCGCCGGATTTGCAAGAGAAAAGTGCGGCGGCGCGCAAAAATAGAGGGAGAACGGAATCCGCTCCCCCCTCCGGGTATCATTCTTCCTTGTCTTCGCGGGCAAGCCGCCTGTTCATCCCGGCAAATCCTCCCGCGTAGATGCCCGCGCCGCCGATCATGAAGGCCGCGCCGAAAAGGGCGAAGGGCAGAAAGAGGTGCCGCGCCGCGAAAAACAGGA
>JAFYBI010000291.1 GCA_017540285.1 Clostridia bacterium
ATCGGAAGCGAGCCGACATAAGCAAGATCAATGACCGTCTTCTCTCCGGGATCGTAGTCCTCCGCCCTCCGGCACAGCAAGGGAATCGCAGCTCCGTCGGCGTCCGCCTTCGAGAAGAGCATCATCTCCTCGTCAGGCGCGCAAAGCCAAGCGGCGAGATACAGCCGGGAGGCGGTATAATCCAGCAGCTGCGCCGTGCGGAGATCCCCGTCAAACAGTCCGTCCGCGCACCAGACGCCGCTGGCCGTCGCGTAATACGCCTCGTGATCCTCGCCGAACTGAAAGGCTGTGATCCCTTCGGGAAGAGCTGTCCGATCCGAGAAGGCTTTCCTTTCGGGATCGATCTTCACAAGTGCGGTGCCGTTTCCGGCGTCCGCGCAGGCAAAAACCGTCCCCTCCCCGTCCGTACACACGGCGAAGACCGGATCCGGAGACGTCAGGGAGAACAGCGGGAAAAATCCGTCGTCGAAGCAGACGATCTCATTGTCCGATGCGGCATAGATCCTGCCCGCTCCGTCTACCGCGACATAGGAGACAGCAAAGAACGGATCACGGTCGGCAAGGGCAAAGAAGTCCGTCAGCCCGCTGCTTTTGTTCGTTTCGCCGGCAGACAGACGGAAAGAGTTCAGAGCGTATTCATTCCGCCGATCATTCTCGGACCAGCTCATGGACAGAAAGACGAAATCGTCGCCGCGGATCACCCCGTCAATGACGTATTCCCCCTTCGTTACGGAAACGGGTACATCTTCTGTCACGGTTTCCGCATCGACGGTGAGGAGATGAAACTCCGTCCGTTCGTCTGCGTCCCGCTCGGCGAGGAAGGTGAGAAGGCCGCTCTCCCGGTCGTACCGCGGCGTCACGGTGCGGACAAGACGGTATTCCTCGGGAAACGGCAGGGATTCGCCGAGATAAATCGACGGCGCGGCCGCCTCCGTCTTCTGTACGACGGGATCATTCAGAACGGTCTGCTGTTTCTTTCCGCATCCGGTCAGAAGAAGCGGGATCAACAAATAAATCAGAAAGCGTTTCCGTGTTTTCATGCTCGTAAGCCTCCCCGATACAAAATTCGAGACTCTCTATTTTATAAAACGGAGCAGGCATGTCTGTTTGTGAAGGTTTTGCTTCTATTTCCGTAAATATTTTATCATGTTTTGTGGCTTATGTCAATGATTGTAGCTTTATTTTTCTTTTGAATAAAGAACAGACCTATCGGAGTCCGACGGGTCTGTGCAGATTCGGTTTCGTTCTTCCCGTATGTGTTTTCGCGGGCTTTGATGAAAGCGGCGCGGAGAGGCATGGCTGCCGAGGCGGCGATCTGTCACGGCGAGACCCCCGTATTCCATTCCCGATTCAGCCATTCGATGCGGCGCGTCATCCATTTTTTCAGATAGGCGACCTCCAGCTTGTAGTTCGTGATCGAACGGTCTCCCCGCAGGTCCCTGTACAAAAGGGCATTGCCGTATTTCTTGTGATCCAGCTTTTCGGATTCCGAGATGACGGCCGCCTGCTCGTCGATCATCCGCACAAAGTCCTCGAATATCCCCGCCTCGACCCGCTGTGTCCAGCGGACGTGCAATGCCTCGGCAAAGTCCGGATCCTCCATCAGGGCATTGTACCACGGATCGTACTTGGAGCCGTAGACATGGTATCCTTCGGGATCGAGGCAGGTGTCGATATCCTGATTCCCCATGCAGGTATCATAATCCCAGCAGGGACCCATCGACAGTCTGCCGTCCCTGATATAGCAATAGCAGGAAGTCGTGAACCCGGAGTCGTAGTTTTTCACGAATTCGTTGACGATGTACCAGTCGACGAAGGAATCGACGTCGATGTAGCGCGAATAGACGCCGATCCCCTTTCCGGTCGTCATGGCGATATCGGCTTCGACGAGGAGCTGCTTCGCTTCGCGGAAGATCCGGTCACGTTCTTCGTCCGTCAGATCCTCCTCGTCGGCTGACTCCCGGAACATGACGTGACAGCCGCTCGGACACACGACGCAGTTGGAACAGTCGCTGTGCCGGTATGCCGCTTCGCACTCGAGAAGAACGCCCGCCTCCACCTGACCGTCCCCGAGCGCGATCTTCTGGGAGAGGACGTAGAGGCCGTTGTATTTCCCGTTGACGTAGACGTCCGCGTACCGGGGCTGGACCGCACAGTCCATGCCGATGAGCTCGGAGGCCAGATGCAGGGTGAGATAACTCCGCAGCAGGGTCTTGTCCGACCAGGTGGTGATGAGCACCCATTTCCGGCCGGGATTCATCCCGAGCAGCGGGGCTGCCTTTTCCAGCTTCAGGCTGTAGGCCTTCTGCGAAAACGTCCAGCTTCCATTGCCGCGGCCCTTCATTTCGAGCGGCTCTTCCACAATGCCGCGTCCGTTTTCGACGAGCGTATAGGTTCCCGGGGTGTAGACGCCGTGCTGCACGGTCCCGAGGTGCTTCCCGCCGAGATCGATGTAGAGGGTGGGCAGGTTGGTTGCCTGCGGGTATTTTTCCATCTCCGCTTCGGTCAGATCGCGCACCGGATCTTTGCCCTCGACGATGATCCGGCGACGGGAGAAAACGGTCTGCCCGGTCACCGGGGGCGAGACGGTCTCATCCTGTTCGGTCTCTGCCGGTTCCGGATCCGGCGGGAGAGGGGCGGCGCCGCGACGGCAGCCGGGAAGCAGGAAGAGCAGCGCGAGAACGGCGGACAGGAATCGTTGAATGTTCATAACCATAAAAAGTGTTCACAGATGCACGCGGACGGAATCTATCTCTCCTCCTCATTATACCCGATAATTCCCGCCAAGTCAACAAGCAGTTGCGATGGGAAACACAGCGAGGGCCTGACTCTCTGTGAACCCCGCCCGAGACCTCTGTCAAAACGGTTATGCGCGTTCCGGACAGGGAAGTCCATGACGGAGACCGGGATCTCGTAGCTGTCTGAATAGAAAAAGGGGCCGTCTGCTGTGAGACAGCCCCCGTTTTCATCATCGGTATCGTGATCAGTCGCCGAGGTCCTCAAACGATTTCACAAGCTTTTCCATGGACTTGTTCCAGACCTTCGCGTTTCTCGCGATGGTGGAAGCGATGGATTCGTCCTTCGCATCCGCACGTCCGCGGAAGAAGTGGTTGATGTCGCCGAGCTTGTTGGACCACTGCGCGGCGAAGTCGATCGAGATGTTCTCGTGGCAGAGCTCGATCATACGGCCGGAGTCGGAGTCGCGGGTGAACTTCACCTTCAGAGCGATCTCATAGTAAGCGGGCGTGACTTCCTTGAAGGATTCGGAAGACAGCGCTTCGAGAGCCGCGGAGAGGCATTCCGTACCGCCGACGGAGACCGGGACGCCGAACAGCGTGCAGGAGTCATGGATTCTCGTGTTGTAGTGAGGCTGCGTCTCATCCAGCTTGGGCATCGGAAGGATCTTGAAGTCGTCTTCCATGTCTCTGAGGTAGATCGGGGACTGGTAGAGCTTGTTGTCGGTCATCATGAACTGACCGGCGCTGAACGCCGTCATGATGGCGACGGAGTCATCCGTGCCGACGGGGTTGAGCATGGCGCCGTCGTTGTTGAACATGAGCGCGTAGTACTTGTCCCAGAATTTGTAGGTCCACTCGTTGTCGAGGGAGATGACCGGGAGGCCGTTCTCATCGCGGGTCGAGAAGTCGACCATGCAGCCTGCGGCCACGCCGTCGGTCAGGTCGTTGGACTGAGTCACGAAGCCGTACTGGTCCTTGCTGTCTCTGGTGCCGTTGGCGTCCAGGTCGATATACGCGGCGGAAGCGAGCTCGGAGACCTTGTCCATCGTCCATTCGCCTTCGTCGACGATGGCGTAGAGGTTGACTTCCGGGTAGTAGTCGGTGAAGATCCTGGAGTTGACGTAGATGACGTACATGCCGCCGGTGTAGCGGAGCGCGATATCGCCGGTCGCCCAGTAATACTTCGAGCCGTCATAGCTCATGTTCTTCATGTAGCCGGAGCCCCAGTATTCGCGGTCAAAGTCGTTGTAGGGGAAGAGTTCCTTGTTGTTCAGGTTGTAAAGGACGCCTTCGCACCCGATGACGATTCCGTAGTACTGATAAGCGCCGAAAATGTCATAATCCGCGGAGCCGGATTTGACCATGTTGCGGATGACATTTGCGTTGCCGCTCCAGTCGGTGTTGACTTCCGGCTCGTTGATGGCGATGTTGAGACGGTCGGTCACGACGAGGTTTCTCTGGTAAACGGCGGTGTCGACCACTTCACCGGTGTCTTCTTCTGCCCAGATGGACAGCTCGGTGATGTTGCCGTTCGATCCTTCGGTCAGAAGGAAGTTGAGCGCGCGGCCTTCAAAGTCCATGGTCTCGGGCATGGAGTCGAGGAAGCGTGCGGTCTCCTCAGGCTCTTCCGTCAGATCGGCGGTCGGCGTCTGGGTGTTCGTCGCGTTCTTCGCGCCTTCGTCCGTGTTCGCGCTGTTGTTGGAGCAGGCGGTCACGGAAGCGAGGAGGAACAGAACGGCGAGGATGCAGGACAGGATTCTCTTCATGGTTGGTTCCTTTCGGTGTGATGGTTTGTAGGAAAGCAGGCGCTTTCTGGTTTTGGATAAATAGAATTATAGCATAATGTGAGGAGGAATGCAATGTTTATCGAACAAAAAAACAACAGGAAATTGTAAACTTCCTTTGAAAATGCGCATCGGTCCCGGCCGCCGCCGCACATCGCACAAATCTCTTTGGTCAAAACCGACGAAAATGCGTCAAACCGCTTGAAATCCGATCGGATACCGGGTATAATATCCATAGAATACAGAGAACTTCAAAAAGGAAAGGACCGTGAACCATGATCGATTCCATCGGCCTCCAGTTATTCTCCATCCGCCCCACGATGGACACCGCGGAGCATATCCGCGAAAGCTTCCGCCGCATCCGCGAAATGGGCTATACCTATGCCCATACGGCGGGCTGCGCGATCCCCTTCGAGGAATTCGGCAGAATCGCCCGCGAGGAGGGCATTGAAATCTGCGGCACGCACGAGGATTTCGGCCTGATGCTCCGCGACCCGGACGAAGCCATGCGCATCCACGAGCTGCTCGGGACCCGGCTCATGGGCATCGGCGGCTTCCATGCGACCGATCCCGACGAGGTCTCCCGTTTTATCGAACAGGCGAACACCATCGCGTCGAACGTGCGGCCCCACGGCTTCAAATTCACCTACCACAACCACAGCCACGAGTTCATCCGGCTGAAGAACGGCAAGACCGTCATGGACATGCTCGCGGAAGGCCTCGATCCCGACGGGACCTCCTTTGTGCTCGATACCTACTGGGTCCAGCACGGCGGCGGCGACGTCCGGCACTGGATCGAAAAGCTCGCGGGACGCATCGACATTCTGCACCTGAAGGATATGGGAAGAGACGAAAACGGTCCCTTCATCACCGAGATCGGAAACGGCAATCTCTGGTGGGAAGGCATCCTTGACACGGCGCAGAAGGCCGGCGTGAAGTATTACGTCGTAGAGCAGGATTCGTGGCCGGGCGACCCGTTCGATTCCGTCCGGCAGTCCGCCGAGTATCTGCGGGCGAATTTCCTGAATTGACCAGAGACCTCCGCATCTCCGCCGGTCCAGCCGCCGGCGGATTTTTGCGGAAGAGAAGGAGTACAGTGTGAACAATACCGAACCGATCCCGAAGGAGATCGCGGCGGGCGCTCCGCTCGACACCGGACGCTTCCTCGAGGATTACCGCGAGCTGGCGGAACTGGAGCACCTCTACAACGCCGCCATCCGTCAGCTCACCATCAAATTCGAGATCCTGAACGACGAGTTCAGGGTCAAATACGAGCGCTCCCCCATCCATCACATCGAGTCCCGTGTCAAGTCCACGTCGAGCATCGTGAACAAGCTCCTCGCGCGCGGCAAGGAAGTCTCGCCGGAATCCGCGCGGGAGAACGTCAACGACATCGCGGGCGTGCGCGTCGTCTGCTGCTACATCGACGACGTGTATTCCGTCGCGGACATGCTCCTGAGACAGACGGACATCCGTCTCCTGCGCGAACAGGACTACATCCGGGAGCCGAACTACAACGGCTACCGCAGCCTCCACCTCGACATCGAACTGCCGATATATCTCTCCGAGCGCACGGAAATGGTCAAGGCCGAGGTCCAGCTGCGCACCGTGGCGATGGATTTCTGGGCGAGCCTCGAACACGACCTGCGCTACAAGAACGCCAAGACCATCCCGGCGGGCATCGGCGACCGCATGCTGGCCTGCGCGGACGAAATTGCCGCGATCGACCGGGAGATGCAGGAAATCTATAAGGAAATCCAGGCATTATGAAGGAGAAAACCATCACCGAAGTCGTCGCCGCCCTGATCTGGGAGGAGGATCGCTTTCTCGTCTGTCAGCGGCCGGCGAATAAGAAGCGCGGCCTGCTCTGGGAATTCGCCGGAGGAAAGGTCGAGCCCGGGGAGACGAAGCAGGAGGCGCTCGCGCGGGAGTGCAGGGAAGAGCTCGCCGTGGAGCTCGACGTCGGCGCCGCGTTCATGGACGTCACGCACGAATACCCCGATCTCACGGTGCACCTCACCCTCTTCGAGGCGCGCATCCGGTCCGGGGAGCTGACGCTCGTCGAGCACGCCGCCATGAAATGGATCCGCGCGGGGGAAGCGGACTCGCTCGCCTTCTGCCCGGCGGACACCGTCATCCTCGAACGGCTTCGGGCATTCGCGGGCCGATGCGAGCGCTTCCGTTTCGGAGAGATGACGGTCCGTCTGCTGCACCCCGTTCGCGGGGCGGCCGATGCGATCGTCTATACGCACGAGGATTTCGTCACCGCCTGCCATGTGCGCGAACTGCTGGAGGGCGGCGGCCTGTCCGCGGACCTCGCGGTGATCGGCGGGATCGACTGGGACGACGCGCTCTCCCCGTGGCCCGCGCCGAAGGTCTTCCGCGGCGGACGCGATTTCGGAGGCTGCGCGGCGGCGCATCTCGAAGAACTGAGGGAGACCGTTTTCCCGACCGTCGAAGCGGGGAGGACAATCCGCCGCCGCATGATCGCGGGGTATTCGCTCGCCGGGCTCTTTTCCCTGTGGGCGGCCTGCGCGTCCGACCTCTTCGCCTCCTGCGCCTCCGTGTCCGGATCCCTCTGGTATGAGGGCTTCACGGACTGGCTCGAAAAACAAAAGATCCGCCTCGACGGGGTGTATCTTTCCGTCGGGGACCGCGAGAAGAACACGAAAAATCCCCGGATGGCCAGGGTCGAGGACGAGACGCGGCGCGCCTGCCGGATCCTCGCCGAAAAAGGGATCCCCGCCGTCTTCGAGTGCAACCCCGGCGGACATTTCAACGACGTCCCGGATCGGATCGCGCGGGGGATCGCCCGCATTCTGAAAGGAGTCTGACATGCTTTTCATCGAATATCCGAAGTGCACCACCTGCCAGAAGGCCAAAAGGTGGCTCGACGCGCACGGCGCGGTCTACACGGACCGGCCCATCAAGGAGGAGAACCCGACGGCGGAGGAGATCGCGCGCTGGCAGAAAGCGAGCGGGCTGCCGCTCCGAAGATTCTTCAACACGAGCGGGCTGCTCTATAAATCTATGAATCTGAAGGAACGGCTGCCGTCCATGAGCGAGGAGGAGCAGATTGCCCTGCTCGCGTCCGACGGCATGCTCGTAAAGCGGCCGATCCTCGTCACGGACGACGCCGTTCTCGTCGGCTTCCGCGAAGAGGAGTGGGAGCGCGCGCTCTGATTGCCCGAATTCCACAAAGTTTTGTGAAAAGAGAACGAAAATTCATTGAAAATTTCTCCCGTCTGTGGTACAATACAGAGGAAGGCGATTCCTCCGCATTGGGGATCGCAGAATGAGGAGATTTTTTCATGGAAAAACTGCCCTACCGAAATCCGATATCCGTTGCCGGACACCGCGGCAATGCCAAATACTTCCCCGAGAACACGATGGTGTCCTTCCGCTCGGCCGTCGCGCTTCACCCCGACATGATCGAGCTCGATGTGCACGGCACGAAGGACGGCGAACTCGTCGTGATGCACGACCATAAGGTCGACCGCACGACGGACGGTACCGGCTTTCTGCACGATCTCACGCTGGCCGAGATCAAATCCCTCGACGCCGGCGCGTGGAAGGGCGAGGAATTCCGCGGCGAGCGTGTCCCGACCTTCGAGGAATTCCTCTCGTTCATGGCACAGCACCCCGACATCATGCTCAACGTGGAGCTGAAGGACTATCCCGCGATGTGGGGTTCGTTCGCATACGAATCCGCCGAAAAGACGATCGCGATGATGGACCGCTTCGGCGTCACCGGGCGCAGCGTCGTCAACACGTGGAGCGGCGAGCTCAACGAATGGATCGCCGAAAAATACGGCGGACGCGTCCGCATCCATGCCTACCATCCGCAGGAGCTGATGGGGAAGGGACAGCGGCGTTTTGTCTACGATTATGCCTACTGCGTCTGCCTGTTCAGCACCTGGAAGGGCGCGGAGGTCGTCCCGAAGACGATGTTCGACTTTGCCCGGGCGTACGGCGTCGAGCCGTGGGTCTTCTATCCGAAGGACACGCCCGAGGCATACGACGAGTCCATCGCGAACGGCGCGGTCCTCTTCACGTCGAACGATCCCGCGTGGGCGATGGAGTATCTGCGGCAGAAGGGCCTGCACGACTGAGAGGAGCAAATCAGATGGCTGTTGTCACGATCGTCGGTTCCGGCATGATGGGATCCGCGCTGGCGTTTCCGGCAAGGGAAAACGGACATGAGGTCCGTCTTGTCGGCACGCATCTCGACCGGGAGATCATCGACGCCTGCCGCGCGTCGAACCGGCACCCGAAATTCACGAAGGATTTTCCCGCGGGCGTGAAGTTTTATCAGATCGAAGACATGGAAGAGGCGATCCGGGGCGCGGATCTCGTCATCGGCGGCGTCTCGAGCTTCGGCGTCGACTGGTTCGGCGAGCATGTGCTTCCGAAGGTCCCCGAGGAGGTGCCCGTCCTCACCGTGACGAAGGGACTTCTCGACACCCCGGACGGACAGCTTCTGCCGTATCCCGCGGTCTGGGCGAAAAGGCTCGCCGACAGGGGACGGCGCCCGAACCTCAACGCCGTCGGCGGCCCGTGCACGAGCTACGAGCTCGTCGCGCACGATCAGACCGAGGTCGCGTTCTGCGGGCATGACCGGGAGACCCTGCGCCGCATCCGGGCGATCATGCAGACGGATTATTATCACATCAGCCTGTCGACCGACGTCGTCGGCATCGAGAGCGCGGTGGCGCTGAAAAACGGCTATGCCCTCGCCGTCGCCCTCACGATCGGACTGAACCAGCGGCAATTCGGGATCGATTCCGAGCTGCACTACAACTCACAGGCGGCGGTCTTCGGACAGGCGGTCCGCGAGATGGCGAAGCTGCTCGAGATGCAGGGCGCGGGAACACTCGACAACCTGTGCGTCGGCGCGGGCGATCTTTACGTCACGGTCTACGGCGGGCGGACCAGGCTCGTCGGGATCCTGCTCGGGAGAGGCCTCGACATCGACGAAGCCAAAGCGGAGCTGAAAGGCGTGACCCTCGAATCGCTCGTCGTCGCCGTGCGGGTGGCGCAGGCGGTGCGGATCCGGGCAGCGCGCGGGGAGCGTGATCCCGGCGAATTCCCGCTCCTCATGCACGTCGACCGGATCCTCACGGAAAAGGCTCCCGCCGAGATCCCGTGGGAGCGCTTTACCTTCGAGAACTGACCGCGGTCATTTCGCCGGACGTTCGAAGCCGTGGATGAAGCCCGTCACGTCGGAGGAGCAGACATCCCCTCCCACGGCGCGGCTGCGCCAGACGATGACGTTCGCCATGACGACCCCGTCGTAATCCGGGTAATTCGTCACCCGGAAGGTGTAGCGCGTGACCTCCTTGCCGCGGTATTTCGCGAGATCGAGGCCCTGTCCCCGCTGGAGCTCGTTGTAGGATTTCATCACCTTGTCGAACTCCTCCGGGATGCGGATCTTCGTCACCTCGATCGGCTCCGCTTCGACCTCCCAGCCGAACTGGGAGAGGAATTTGGCGGCGTCGTCCTTGGTTTTGATCCCTTTGTAGCGGTATTGTTCCGCCGCGGCTGTGACGGCTTTCGTGGAGACGGGGACGTATTCCGGGATCGAGAGGACCACGGCGCAGAGAATGGCGAGAGACGCGGCGATCACCCCGAAAAACTTCAGCGTGCTCGCGCGGACGGTGCAGACGAACATACGAACCTCCCATGAAAATCGTGATGTTTTCCGCACCATTCCTATGCGCGGCGGCTGCGCGATAGAACCGGAGCGATCCGGGGAAGAGAGAAAAACAATGTTTGAACACGTTTTGAGAATCATGAGATCCTGCCCCTGCGGACGCCGGCACACGCTCCTCACCGAGGAGTGCGTCGTCGCGCCGGACGCGGAGGAGCAGATGAAGGAATACCTCACCCATAAAGGTTGGAAGAACCCGCTGATCGTCGCGGACGACAACACGAAGAAATTCGCCCCCCGGCTCACCGCCCTCTTCCCGGCGAAGCTCACGGCGGTGGACGGGCATGCGCACGCGACGGAGATCTGGACGTCGAAGGTCGGAGAGACCGTCGCGGCGGAGCGGCCCGACGTGCTCATCGCGTGCGGATCGGGCTCGGTGCACGACATCACGCGTTACGTCGCCCATGAGCGCGGGCTGCCATTTCTGTCCTATCCCACCGCGGCGTCGGTCGACGGCTTCGTATCCGGCGTCGCCGCGATGACGTGGCACGGACAGAAGCTGACCTTCCCGTCCTCTCCGCCCGCCGCGTCCTTCGCAAATCCGGCGGTCTTTGCGTCGGCTCCCGCGAGGCTGACGGCGTCCGGCGTTGGGGATGTGCTCGGAAAGTACACCTCGCTCTTCGACTGGCGCGTCGGTCAGATCCTCACCGGCGAATACCTCTGCGAGGAATTGGTCGCGCTCGAATCGGAGGCGATCGGGGCGCTCGTCGAGGCGATCGGACAACGCGGCGCGATCGGCGAGGAGGCGTACTGCGAAAAGGTCATGAACGCCCTCCAGATCTCGGGCCTCGCGATCCAGCTCTCCGGCAATTCCCGTCCGGCGTCCGGCGCGGAGCATCATATGTCCCATCTCTGGGAGATGCACCGCCTGAACGAGACGAACGACGGTCTGCACGGGGAACAGGTGGGAGTCGGCCTGCTCGCCGTCGCCCGGACGTATCACAAGGCGCTCGCGGACGGGCTGGATTATGATAAGATCGCGGCGATCGATCCCGCAAAGGTGATGGACCGCGCCGCGCTGGAACCGGTCTTTGGCAGTCTCACGGACGGTATCCTGCGTGAGAACCTCCCGGACGGCACGCCGGCGTCCTCGAGCCTCACGAAGATCCGGCTCACGGCGGACACCGACCGGGCGCTGAAAGAAGCAGAGAAGAGCCTGCCCTCCGCGGAGACGATCGAGGCGCTTCTCCGGGACGCGGGGGCGCCGACGACGTGCGGGGAGATCGGACTGGACGGCTCGCCCGCATTCCTCGGACAGTCGCTCCGGTACGCGCCGTATGTCCGGGACCGCCTGACGCTGCTGAAGGTCCTCATGGCGGCGGAGCGTTCGGCAGAAGCCTGACGCGGAGCCCGGATGGCATGAAATGATCGTGAATAATTGAACGAAGAAGAGAAAAACGGAGAGCGACGGAAGGAGAGAGGCGATGAAAACGAAACTGCGGCTTGCGGCGGCTCTGCTGGCGGGGCTGATGCTCGCGGCCTGCGCGAAAAAACTCACGGCGGATACGCCGTCGGAAACGGGCGGCATCGGACGGGCGCGTCATGACGATGCGGAAACCGTGCCGGAGACCGAACCGGTCGACACGGCGCCGGTCTTTCTGCCGCTTGAAAACCCCGACTCGCTCTCGCCGTTCGGAAAGCTTGTCTGGACGGTCGTGAACGGGTATTATGTCTATGAGATCCCCGCGCGGAACACCTCCGGGATGGATACGCTTCTCGAAGCGGACAAGATCCCGAAGGAGCGCTTTGCCGACAGCAATCAGCCGCCGGACAAGGACAACTGGTTCCCGGGCAGGGTGAGCTATGACGAGGCGACGAAGACCGTCACTTATTACTGGGCGGCGGAGGGCTCCACGGCGGACCGCGCGAAATCGACCCTCGAAACGCTGGCGAAGTACGGCGCGATCTACCGCGGAGACGAGACCCGGCGGGTCATCTATCTGACCTTCGACTGCGGCTACGAAACCGGCGCGACCGCTCCGATCCTCGATGCGCTGCGCCAGAAAAAAGCCCCGGCGACCTTCTTCGTCACCGGCACCTACGTCGAGAAAAACGCCGAGCTGGTGGGCCGCATGCTCGACGAGGGACATCTCGTCGGGAATCACACCTACCACCACTACGACATGACCTCCCTCACCGCCTCCGAGGTGGTCGGGGAGATGCAGCTCTGCGAGGACGCGTTCAAGGCGGCGTTCCCGGACGCGCCGGACATGCTCTACTTCCGCCCGCCGGAGGGATCGGTCGACGAATGGCTCCTCGCGATCGAAGCGAAGCTCGGCTACCGCACGGTGATGTGGTCCTTCGCCTACGACGACTGGAAGGAAGAAGCCCAGCCCACCTATGAGGACGGGATCGCGGCGGTGAAGAACGGCCTGCATCCCGGGGCGGTGTATCTCCTCCACGGCGAATCCGCGACGAACGCCGCGATCCTCCCCGAATTCATCGACTGGGTCCGCGCGCAGGGCTACGAGATCCTCCCGCTCTGCGACATCGGAGCGTAACCGCACCGGAATCGAACATTTTGAACTTGATCCGAAAGGAAGGTCACCGATATGAATATCCAGAAAATCTGCGCGCTCCTGCTCCTCTTTGCGCTGCTTCTCTCCGCCTGCTCCGCCCCCGCATCGGAGGGTTCGGAGGAGGGGAAGGCGGACCTCTCGTCCCCCGATCCGTCCGGGACTGCGGAAGAAGCGGCGGAACCCGAGACCGAAGAGGACCGCACCAAGTACGATCCGCATCTCGAAGCAGTCGATTACGCAGGCGCGGCGTTCAACGTCCTCTACAACTACGGCAACGATCTGGAACCGAACAAGGATTTCACCGCGGAAGAGCTGACCGGCGAGATCGTCAACGACGCGAAGTTCAACCGCAACACCGCGCTCTGTGACAAGTACAACATCGCCACCCAGTACATCAACGGCGGCAGCGACGGAGCCGTCGTTTCCTCCGTCACCGCATCCGTCGCGGCGGGGGACAACGCCTATTCCTACGTCGACAACAACGCGCAGTTCTGCATTCAGATGGCGTCGAAGGGAGTCCTGCTCGAGATCTCCGAGCTCCCGGTCATCGATCTCTCCGCGCCGTACTGGAACTCCCTGATGCTCGAGGGAAGCTCTATCAATCACAAGAACTACTTCGTCTTCTCCGACATCAACATCCACGCGTACGGCGCGACGCCCTGCATGATCTTCAACAAGGTCGTCCATGAGAACTACGGCCTCGAAGATCTCTACGAGATCGTCCTCAACGGCGGCTGGACCTTCGACAAGGCCTGTGAGATGATCAACGTCGTCACGCACGACCTCGACGGCGACGGCAAGATCACGAAGGACGACGCCCTCGGCCTGATCGCCAACAACTTCTGCATCGACTGCTTCATCAGCGGTACGGGATATCAGCTCATCACGAAGGATGAGAACGATATGCCGACGCTCAACGTCTTCACGGAACAGATGGCGGACATCATGGACGGCATCAAGCGCGTCTGCTCCGAACAGACCGGCACCTTCCTCGTCGACCGGACCTCCACCGCCACCGAGGCGCGCGAATACTGGACCGAGCATGCGATCACCGAGGACCGCGCCCTGTTCTGGGTGGGGAACATCAAGTGCGTGGAACGCATGCGCGCGTCCGAATCCGATTTCGGCGTTGTTCCCATGCCGAAATACAGCGACGCGCAGGAGAATTACGCGGTCCATATTCAGGCCAACATCGGTTCCGTGTCCTGCTTCCCGCTGACCGTCGCGGAGACCGCCGAAATGGTCGGCCGGGTGACGGAGGAGATGGCGTATCTCTCCTTCCGCGACGTGATGCCCGCCTACATGGACGTCTGTATCGACGGCAAGACGATCCGCGACGAGGAATCGCTCGCGTGCCTCGAGATCATCCGCTCCTCGTATTACTGCGACCTCGGCTTCATGTTCCAGCAGATGGGGCTGCAGCTCCTCGGCAACATGCGCGACTATGTGACCGCCAACAAGACGGACTACATGTCCTCCCTGAAGACCAGCCAGAAGGTCTGGAACAAGTCCCTCGAGCGGATCGCGAAGACGTTTGCAGAGGGCGGCAACTGATCGCCCGGAAACCGGAAGAAACAGGAGACCGATCTATGACACAGGAAAACAGACAGGCGACGGAAGGCCTGATCGCCTTCATCAAGGACAGCCCGACAGCTTTTCACGCGGTGAGCGCCGCCGCCGGGATGCTGGAGGGCGCCGGCTTCACCCGGCTGAACGAATGCGACGCATGGGATCTTGCGCGCGGCGGAAAGTATTACGTTACCCGCAACCAGTCCTCGATCCTCGCCTTCGCGCTGCCGGAGGGGGCGGACAACGCGTTCCTGCTCGCCGCGAGCCACACCGACAGCCCGACCTATAAGCTCAAGGCGGAGTCCGAGACCGACGCGTTCGGAAAATACATCAAGCTCAACGTTGAGGGATACGGCGGGATGATTGCCTCCTCGTGGCTGGACCGCCCGCTCTCCCTTGCCGGACGCGCGGTGGTGACGCAAAACGGGCACATCGACGCGAAGCTCGTGAAAATCGACCGCGACCTCGTCCTCATCCCGAACGTCGCGATCCACATGAACCGGAACATCAACTCCGGCTATAATTTCAACCCCGCCGTCGACCTCATGCCACTCTTCGCCGCCAAGGAGCAGAAGGGCGCGCTGCGCCGTCTCCTTGCCGAAGAACTGGGCGTCGACGAGACGGCGATCCTCTCGGCGGATCTCTATCTCTACAACCGCACGCCCGGAACGATCTGGGGCGCGGACGGCGAGTTCTATTCCACTCCCCGGATCGGCAACCTCCAGTGCGCCTACACGACGCTCGAAGGCTTCCTTGACGCGGTCGGAGCGGGAGCGTGCCAAATGATCCCGGTCTGGGGCTCCTTCGACAACGAGGAGACCGGTTCGGCGACAAAGCAGGGCGCGGGCTCGCAGTTCCTCTTCGACACGCTCGAGCGGATCGCGGACACGTTCGGATTCCCGCTGAAGCAGGCGTTTGCGTCGTCCTTCATGGTCTCGGCGGACAACGGGCATGCCAAGCACCCGAATCACCCGGAATTCTCCGACGGGCTGAACGTTCCGCACATGAACGAGGGCGTCGTCGTCAAATCGAACGCCGCGCAGAAATACACCACCGACGCGCTGTCCTCGGCGATCTTCTGCGAGATCTGCAAGCGGGCCGGGGTACCGACGCAGCTCTTTGCCAACCGGAGCGACCTCGGAGGCGGCGGGACGCTCGGGTCGATCGCGAACACGCATGTCGCGATGACGACGGTCGACATCGGGCTCGCGCAGCTGGCGATGCATTCGTCCTACGAGACGGGCGGCACGGCGGACACAAAGTACATGATCGACGCGATGAAGGCCTTCTACCGCGCGAGGATCGTGTTCTCCGCCGACGGATCGTGCGAGCTCGGATAAACGAATCGCCGGAAATGAGAAAGGGACTTCCCGTTTTGGATTGGGAGGTCCCTTTTGGCTTGGTTTTACTCAGTGTTTCGATTCGTATTCCCGGATAAGCTCCGTGACGGCGGTTCTTACATTGTCCATTCGGAGCAGACCGGACTTTCCGCGCGGGAAGAAATCGAAGAGATGTCCCTCACGGTACTGCCGGTACTCCTCAAAGGTATACCGGACGGTGTAATCTCCTTTCTTGTCGAGCTCGGAGATCACGATGATGAGGATCGGACCGTTATCCGGTGCCAGCGTGTCCCCGTCGGCCTTCATACCGACGCCGGAGATGTCGGCCGCGTTTTCCGGATTCCGGAGGATCATGCGGTAGTCCGCACGCAGGAGGGCGACTTCAAACCAGTAGAAATCCTGACCGTCGCGGACCGTTACCTTCTCGCGGAGGCCGCAGAGGGTCAGCTCGCTCACCTTTGCCCGAACCGGCTGGAAGTCCAGCATGCCCCGCTCCGTCATCCATTCGCCTTTTATGCAGTTCCCCTTCGCGGTGAGATACTGCGTGAGGATCTGCCGGTGCCGCGTGTCCGGATCGCAGCCGTCCGCGAAGTCGACGGGGATGCTCGTTCCGAGACGGAGGAAGGCATCCTCCTGCGCAGTCCTCTGTTTTTCAGCCGCCTCCTGCACGGCCAGACGCATTTCTTCGACGCTTTCTTCCCAGAAACGGGTCAGCAGCGAGA
>JAFYBI010000024.1 GCA_017540285.1 Clostridia bacterium
CGGTCCTCTTTGTCGCCGTCCTGCTCTATAATTTCTCCATCCGCCTCCTACCCTGGCTCATCACCAAGCTCGGTGTGTTCCTGAGGTTCCTCTGCCGCAAGCTGAAGGAGTTATTCTTACATATCAGAAGGGAGTGCTATAAGCTGTGAAACCGACCTCCATCATTTCCCTGATCGTCGCGGTTCTGCTTGTGATCGTCGGGCTCGTGACCTGCTTCATAGCACAGAACATGGCGCAGTCGAACGGCGAACAGCTCTTCGCGGACCACGTCGACGGTAACACCAGCATCAGCGAAGAGATCAACCTCGACAATCTGGAGCGCATCTCCGTGGTCTTCTCCTCCGGCAGGATCAACATCTACGGCAACTGCGACACCCCCGGCGCGGACCATTACAGCGACGTTTCAAAGATCGAGCTCGTCAACTTCAAGGAAAACTACTACACCCTCACCCGCTCGAGCAACCTGCTCTCCTTCGATGAAACGGGCGACATCACCTCCATGCTGAAATTCTGGGAAAACGGCTTCTCCTTCAAGGGGATGCGGTACATTCTGAATATGGAGCAGATCCGCGAATTCATCGATCAGCGCAAGCTCACCGCGGAAGATGAAGACCGCGAAAAACAGATCAACATCTACCTGACGAAGGAAGCCGTGGAAAAAGCGACCGAAAACGGCGAGGATTCCCTCGGCCTGAAGCAGATCCAGATCACCGCGCGCGGCGCCGCCGGATGCAAAGTCCGCATCGACAACATGCGCACTAACACCGACTACAACATCACCGCCGAAAAGGTCGATCTGACCGTCACCCAGACCCGGACGGATTCGTTCATCAACGTCAAGGCCGATGCCGATTCCGACGCGAAGGAGGCCAAGATCTCCGTGGAGAATTCCGTCATCGGGTATCTGAACATCCGCGCGGAAAAGCTCGACTTCTCCTCCACTTCCCTGCATATCCGCAACGAATTCAAGCTCACCTCCAAGACCGGAAACATCCGGTATGCCTCCCCCGTCCGCCTCAGCAACTACAACATGGAGATCCGTTCGAAGGGCCGCATCCAGATCGACAACACCGACATGTCGAGCCCTTACTCCTACGTGTCAGGCTCCGGCAACCCGATGTTCACGATCGAAAGTGAAGAAGCGAACGTGAATTTCTACGAGGCGTCGGGCAGCGAAGTGAATCCGTAAACAACGTCAAGAAAGAAGGAAACGACCGTGAAATACCAGTACCGCACACAGGGGACCTGCTCCTCCGCCGTCTCGTTCGACATCGAGGACGGCAAGCTCTCGAACGTCGTCTTCACCGGCGGCTGCAACGGGAATCTGAAGGCGATCGGACGTCTCGTCGAAGGCAAGGATGCTCGTGAGATCGCCGATCTTCTCCGCGGAAACCTCTGCGGGTTCAAGAACACCTCCTGTGCCGATCAGCTCTCGAAGGCCATCGACAAAGCCCTCGAAGCGTAAAAACGAACCATCGACCGAAACAGCAAAAGAGAGCGGTTCCCGTGCGGAACACGCTCTCTCTTTTTATTGCCTGGCAATGGGGAAACCATGATAGAACGGTTTGCTCGCCCAGGACGTCTGACTCGGCTGTTCGTGCCGGAAATCCGCATGACTTATCGGTAGTTGTCTGTCTTCAGGTAGTGCTTGACGTCGATGTCCCGGAAATACGCTTCGAGGATCTCCCGCGCGTCATAGCCCTGCACGGCGAGGTCGAACGCGCCCCACTGGCTCATGCCGACGCCGTGGCCCCAGCCCTTGCCGACGATGATGAAGTTGTCGCTGTTTTCCGCCCGTGCGATCTTGGTCCGCGTCGAGCCGTCGGTCTTGTCTTCGACGGTTTCCGTGATGTATTTCGACGTGTAATCGTCCGAATACGGATCGTCCGGTCCGAGCACGGTCGCGCCGGCGAAGGATGCCGCATTCTGCCTCGTGATGGCGAAGATATCGCGCTTCCCGTATTCGATCAGTCCGTTTTCCGTGAGCACGCTGACCGAATCGCCGAAATACGTCCTCTCCTCCGCGTCCGCGGTGATGACATAGAAGTCGTCGAGATCCATGTAGGCATAGTCGATGCCGAAGACCTCGGGCTTCGAGGAATCCGGTTTGTCGGCGGTCTTCTTCTCGGTTTTCGCGCTTTCGCTGACGACGACGTCCTCCGTGTATTCGACCGATCCGCGTCCGATCACGAAGTTCGAGCTCTTGACGTAAGGGGTGAGCGAGATGCGGACGGAATCGCACGGCGTGATATCCACTTTGTTTCCGTAGGTGTCCGTCACCCGCAGCGTTTTGATATAGGTGGAATCGCGCGCGTATTCGAGGATCTCCGCGCTCTCGATCTCGCCCTTGAGCTGTTTGTATCCGGCGAGGTTGAGGCGGTCGCAGAGGGCCGAGGGCGAGATCTCGCTGATCCAGAACGCGTTCTCATGGTGCATGTAGTCTTCCCACGGGGTCTCGATCGGCTGGAGGTAAGGGATGTCGTCCTTGCCGCCCCATGCGTCCTGCGCGCTGACCGTCACGCCGCCCATGCTGGAGACGTAGTAGGCGACGACGATCCGGTTATCGTAGGTCATGACCTCGCCTTCCGTCCCGAGCACCGCTTCCATCACGGCGTCGTTGATCTTCGCGGCGCCCCGGTAGACCTGGCAGCACACCTCGGTGCAGAGATCGAATTTGTGTCCCCAATGCTTGGAATTCGATTTCATGTTGGTGAGCGTGAAGGAGCGCACGGTGACGGCGAAGGCTTTCTGCGTCTCGATCGGCCATGCGTTGGACGTTTCATACGGGAGCACGCCCGCGATGTAGGCTTCCAGCGGGATGATGTTGATGACGGAGACGCCGTCCGCTTCTTTCGTCACGACGCGGCGGAAGGCGAAGACGCCGTCATAGATGTTCCCCGACGGAGCGGTGAGATAGGTGTTTCCGTTCCTGTCTTCCCTGGCCGCGATCCCGAGTTCCGTATCGGAGCCGCAGTCGTATTCGAAGAGGATCGTTCGGGTATCGGGATCGAAGACCGTGACGGCGGTATCCGTCGGTCCGACGATATTCATCCTGCGGCGCGGAAAGAAATCTTCCAGCTCTTCGAGGGCTTCCTCCGCTTCGTCTTTCGAGGAAAAGTCGCCGATGCGGAGCATGTAATAACCGTCGATGTACGCGGGGATGAGATCGTATCCCATGCGGTTGACGGCGCGTTCGTTGTCGTCGATCAGGTCCTCAAGATCCTCCCGGCCGCAGTCCCAGCAGTCGATCTCGAGATGAAAGCCGCCGATATCGGTGTCCCGTTCCCGGGATGCCACGGAATAGCTGCCGCGGGATTCGGTGAGGTTTGCGTCCGACGCGCATGCGACCGTTCCGGCCGGAAGGTCCCAGAGCTCCTCAAAGCGGCGGTCCCCGTCAAGCTCCTGCGATCCGAGAAGGAAGCCCCGCTCAGAAGAAACGGCATAGGACGTCGTCATGGTCGAATCGTACGTGATACCCACACTTATCAGAACATCCCCGCTGGCTTTGAGCGAGGATGTGTCGAGAACTTCGGTTTGTTCCGCCGGCGCGTCTGCGTGGATCGCGGAGGCGAGGATCATGATGGTGTAGTAAGCCATGCCGAGCACCATCAGTACCGCCAGGAAGATGGCGACGATGCGCACGACGAGCTTCTTCTTTTCTTCCCGGGTTCTTTTCTTTGCGTTATCCTTTGACAATGGAGTATTCCCCCCTGACCATGATGAATACGGAATCGGATGCCGCGAGGATCCCCCGTCCGTCCGCGCGCGGAATCAGACAGGTATGGTTCTTCGTAAGCGCCTGACCGTTATAGATTTCGTAACCGTTTGTCGTGTCGGCGAGACCCTGCGTGGGATCGGGCGCGATGCAGACCGCGTATCCCGCCCGGAGGA
Source organism: Clostridia bacterium (assembly GCA_017540285.1). GTDB lineage: Bacteria > Bacillota > Clostridia > Oscillospirales > CAG-272 > UMGS1696. The sequence continues at coordinate 3,892 of JAFYBI010000024.1, forward strand.
TGACTTCACAGGAAGCCTCCGCATAGAGCGCGTCGCCGTTCGAAAGCTGGACCACCTCGTATGCCGAGGAGGGCGCGGGCTGTGTCACGACAACGGGCTCCGGTTCGGGCTGATTGACCGGTTCGGCCTGTTCGGCGGGCCGGGACTCTGCGAGCTTATCGCTGATCTCGGCGATCTTGGCGTTGATGCGCTCGTCGACCGCCTCGAGGATCTCTTTCTTGAAGTTGTTCGTGAGATAATTCAGGGTGACGATCGGGTTGGTGGAGCTGTCGTACCCTGCCGCTGCGGCAAGAACGCCCGTCGATACGACGAGAGCGAGCGCCGCCGCCAGAAGGATGGCTGTTTTTCGCTTCATGGATTGGCGTGACCTTTCGTGGATTCACAGAGCTGGAACAACCTGATTATACACGAGAAGAGGCGCAAATGCAAGAGAATCCCGGAGAAATCCCGCAAAATTTACATTCCGTTCGAATTATTGGGGGATTTCTCCAGCGGATTTCGTGCGATCACACGAGCGGGACCTGTTCCGCGGGCTTTTCGATCGCGATGCCCGTCGCCGGGATCTTGTTCTTCCGGCAGCGCGGGAACTTCGCGGCTTCCTCTCCGACGAGGACGTCCGTGATCCGGATGCCTGCCTTCATATTGAAGAGGATGACGCCCGAGGAGGAACGCGTCGTCTTCTGCGGGATGAGCGCGGAGGAGATGAGGATCCCCTTCTCGGCGCTGTTTTTCATGAGAATGTCGAACGGTTCTCCCGCTTTCTCGAAGAGGATCGCGGCGATCGGCGAGGCATCGGAATACGCGCCGGTGAGCTTTTTCCGGTTGGTCTTCGTCTCGTAGGCGCTCGCCGGGATCTTCACGCCCTTGCCGTTTTCGAAGAGGAAGATGAAGCTGTCGTCCGGGCTGTATTCGGTCAGCGCCTTCATCATCACGGGCCGCTCGCCGTCGTCGAATCCGAGCTTTGCCGCGATGAAATCGCCGAGCGCGGACGCTTTGACGGGCTCGAAATCGGCGGTCTTCGCCTTGTATACCTGCGCGCGGTCGGTGAAGAAGAGCAGATCGGAGACGTTCTCCGTGTCCTCTGCGTTCGCGACCTCGTC
>JAFYBI010000292.1 GCA_017540285.1 Clostridia bacterium
GGCGGTGGCCCAGTCCCTGGCGATCTATTTCGCGGAGCGGACCCGCGGCGCGTTCCGGAACCATTTCATCACCTTCTCCATGACGCCGCGGCTTGCGGACGGCTGCGAAAACCTCGGCAGAAACGTCCCCCGCACGATCGAGGAGATCGAGGAGGAGATGAGGGGGAGATGACGCCGGTCACGAAAAACGACGCGCGCCGGATTTATCTCGCCTCGGACGCGAAACTGGTGTTTCAGGAGGGGTATGATCTCTTCTATGAGGATTTCAGCGAACAGAACAGCGCGGAACCGTATCTCGCCGAAGGGTGCCTCTGCGTCCGTTCGGATACCAGCTGGCTGGTCCATGCGCTGAACGCTTCCTCCGATCCCGTCAGAGCGGGGAAAGAAATCGTGCAGCACATGAAAACAGGGGAACACCTTTATTTCTGTATCCTCGGCGACGCTCCTGAAAAACTCCGGGACCGCGCGGGTTCGTACAAGCTGGCAAGGGAAGCGAGAACGTACAGCGACCCCGAGATTCGCCCCCTCATGCCGGAAGACGCCCCACAGATCGCAGCGTGCTGCGCGCCGGATCCCGAAGACACGGACATCGGGCGGCGCATCGCCAAGGAAGCCCTTGTCTGGTCCGAGGATCCGCCGACCGCCGCCGGCTCGCCTCTCGGGATCTTTCGGGACGGGACCCTCTGCGGATTCGTCGAGGGGCGTCGTTCCCCGATGACCGGGATCACGCCGATCAACATCTTCGTCAAGCGTGCCTATCGGGGACAGGGATATGCGAAACGCCTTCTGAATGCGTTCTGCGCCCGGCCCGGCACCGTTTACTGTTACAGCTGCGTGAAGTCGAATCTCGCATCGTACCGGACGGCCCTGTCCTGCGGCTTTCGCAAGGTGGGGGAATACCTCTTGATCGTCTGAACGGCGTATCTGCTCACGCCGATTCCGCAAATCCGTTTTCAGCCGCTCGCCTCCCGGGCGGCTTTTTCTTCCCATCCATCCCCTCCCCGCAACTTTTTCGTGAATTTTCGCCCCCGCGTCTTGACCCTGCATACTCCGTGCGGTATAATGTAGGAAAGATGCACCGCACCGCGCACGGGAGGTTTTCATGCCGCGCTTTGACAGCCTGATCTTCGACCTCGACGGCACCCTCTGGGACGCCTCCGCCGTCACCGCCGAAACCTGGCGCGAGGTCCTGAGCCGCCATCCGGACGTGAAGCCCGCCATGCCGCTCGACCATGACGCCGTCTGCCGCTATATGGGCCTGACCAACGAGGAGCTCGCCGGGATCTTCTTTCCGGATCTGCCGTTCGAGGAGGCCTTCGCGCTCATGAACGAGAGCTGCGCCCTTGAGAACGAATGGCTGCCCATCCGCGGCGGGACGCTCTACCCGGACGTCCCGGAAACGCTCGACCGCCTCCGGGATGCGGGGCTGCGCCTCTTCGTCGTCTCGAACGCGCAGGACGGCTACGTCGAGGCCTTCCTCACGGCGCACCGCCTGTGGGACCGCTTTGAGGATCACGAATCCTCCGGCCGTACCGGGCAGGGGAAAGCCGCGAACATCCGCGCCGTGATCGAACGCAGCGGTCTGGCCTCCCCCGCATACGTCGGCGACACCGTCAGCGATGCCGAGGGCGCCCGCGGAGCCGGGATCCCCTTCCTCTACTGCCGGTACGGGTTCGGCGAGAAGTGGGGCAGGGGCAGAGTGGAGCGGTACACCTATGCCGTCGACCGCTTCGCCGATCTGCCCGGCCTGCTCGCGCGCCTTGCCCTTGCCTGAAATTCATCCATCCGAAGGAATCCACCATGCAGTATCATAATTTTCACACCCACACCCGCTATTCCGACGGACACGACACGCCCCGCCAGATGATCGACGAGGCGATCTCCCGCGGCTTCACCTCCCTCGGCTTCTCCGACCACTCCTACGCCTGGTTCGAGTCCTACTATTCCATGTCCGAGGCGGGGACTGTCAGACAGTTCCGCGAGATCCGCGCGCTGTCGGACGAATACCGCGGCAGGATCGACGTCTATGCCGGGATCGAGCTCGACGCGGAGAGTCCCATCCCCGCGCTCGACTACGATTTCATCCTCTCCTCGGTCCACGAGGCCGTCCGTCACGGGCGCTCGTTCCCGATCGACTCCGGCAAGGAACAGCACCTCGCGCTCGTGCGGGAGCTCTACGGCGGCTCCTACACCGACTTCACGAAGGACTATTACATGCGCCTGACCGAGCACGTCATCCGCAACCGGACCGACATCGTCGGGCATCTCGACCTGCCGACGAAGTACTCCAC
>JAFYBI010000293.1 GCA_017540285.1 Clostridia bacterium
GATGCGAAGCATCCCGAGTGTCGAGGGCAACGCCCTGACCCGCACTCCGCAGAGTGCGGAACACCCAAAACTTCCAGAGAGTTCCTCTTTTTGGTTCTTTTTCTCCTCGATAAAGGAGAAAAAGAACGCCGACAGCGCTATGGAAAGAGAACGGCTGCCGCATTTCTCCGTTTCTTGGGAGTGAATGCGACAGCCCCTTTTTTCATAGCTGCGGCGGCAGGTCATTCCGCCTTCGGATATTCGTTGCAGAGCAGGTATTCCGGCTCCTCGTCCTCCTCGATCTCGGCAAAGCGCGGCAGCTCGTCAAAGAAGCGGTTGTCCGTCGTGTCGTCGTTCACCATCGACACCTCGCCCACGACCGCGTCGCCGCCGTCTCCCCAGAATTTGTGGTAGAGATACCGCTGCATCGTGATCGACTCGCCCGGCTTCAGGCGCAGGGTCGTTCCGGCGGGCACGATACGGGTGATCCCGTCCGTCGTGACCGGAACGTCCGCGTGGGACAGGCCCTCCCGCTCGTCCGCCATCCAGACCTGCACGGCGAGATCCGCGCCGCCGCGGTTGATGATGTCCTCCATCTTGTGCCAGTGGAAGTGCAGGGGCGTCACCTGATTCTCGCGCACCAGCATGATCTTCTCGGCGTAGGTCTTGGAGGCGGGATCGGCGGGATTCCCGTTGCGGATCGTCACGAGCTGCAAACCGGTCTTTTTGAAATCGCCGGAGCCGAAATCCGTGATGTCCCAGCCGAGCATCCGGTCGCGGATCTCGTCGTATTCATGGCCGAGCGCCTTCCACTCTTTCGCCGGAATGTCGCAGAAGGGCGGCAGGCGGAAGGAGATTTCATCGAGCGCCGCGCGCATTTCGCGGATGTATCGGTTGATTTCGGATCGCTTCATCTTCGTCACTCCTTTTTTCGTGTCCGATGTCCGACCCTATTGTAGCACGGCGCGGAGGAAAAATCAAGAGCCCGCGCACAATCAGTCCTCCGACTTCATCGCCGCGAGGCAGTCCTCCATCTTCGCGCCGCTCCGCATCGAGCCGACCGCGCGGGAGATCCGGCGGTAGAGATGCGCCGTTTCCGCCCGGTCCGCCGTGTAATTCATCGAGGCTTCGCGCGGGATCCCGATGCTCTCGGCACACTCCGCGGCGTCGATGTTCGCGGCGAGGAAGATGAATTCCCACCCGTTCTTTTCCTTCGCATCCTCGACCATCTTGCGGACCTCGCGGCCGTTAAATTTACGGCTTGCGTTTTCCATGCCGTCCGTCGTGATGACGAAGAGCGTGCGCTCCGGGACGTCCTCTTCCCGCGCGTAGCGGTGGATCGAGGCGATGTGCCGGATCGCGCCGCCGACGGCGTCATACAGGGCGGTGCAGCCGGATGCGCAGTATTCGCGCCGGGTCATCTTCGGAACCTCGGCGAGCGGGAGGCGGTCGTGGATCGCCTCGCAGTCGTTCGCGAAGAGGAACGTCGAGACGAGGCACGCGCCGTCCTCCTCCTTCTGCTTCGCGATCATCGAATTGAAGCCGCCGATCGTGTCGTCCGTCAGGTGTTCCATCGATCCGCTCCGGTCAAGAATGAAGACAAGCTCCGTCAGTCCTTTATTCATGGGGTAAATCCTCCGTTTCGGTGTGTTTTTTGGTTTACGCCCCGATTATACCACACCGGAAAACAAAAATGGTCGCTTGGGAAGCGACATTTTTGCGGACGGATTCACGCCCCGAGCTGATTCTGATCGAAAGCGAAGAGGGCCTCGTTGATCTCGAAGAGATTGTAGTTCCCCCGCTCGATGAAATAGCGGATGATGACGTCGAACGCGGTGGACGGCGAGAGCGCGTAGCCCGCCTTGAGAAGAAGCTCCTCCGTCTCCCGCATCGGGAGCTCGAGCGCGATGGCGAACGCGATGGCCGTCGGCTTGCTCGGGCGGTAGTGCGGATCGCTGCGGATCTTCGAGAAAAGCTTGCGGTCGACGTTTGCGCGGTGATAGCACTCCGCGTCCTTCATCCCGCGCTCGTCGATCTTGCGGAGCAGCATCTCGGAGAAGCTCTCGTCGATCATCGCGACGGCGTCGGCCAGCGACTGCGATCCGGTGGCGGGCTTCCCGAAGGCGAGCGTGTCGTCGAACGGGCGGGCATGCGGCGCGGCGCCTGCCGGAAGCGCCATGTCCGCTGAGCACGCCTCTTCCTCGCTCTCCCGTGCGGCGTCCGCGGCAGACGCGTTCTTCTTCTCCCGCCGGAAGAGGGGCTTTTTCAGCTTCGGATGCTTCTCCGCCTTCTCAGCCTTTGCGCCGGAAGGCATCGGATGCGCGCCGGAGACGGAGAGCGAGAGGAGCATATCGCCGTGCGCCGCGGCCTCTGGGGGTCCCGACAGCCTTTCGAGCGTGCGGCGCAGGTCGCGGTATCGCTCGCGGAGGCGGTTTTCATAGAGCACGAGGAAGACCTGCATGTCGGAATCGTGCCCGCCGAGCCACGAGAGGATCATATCGGCGGCGACCGCCATCGCCTCGGCGGGAGGATAGCCGTACGCGCCGGCGGAGATCAGCGGAAAGGCGACGGAGGCGCAGCCTGCCTGCTCAGCCAGACCGAGGGCCTCCCGGTAACAGGACGCGAGGGTCTCCCGCTCGCCCGCACCACCGCCCTGCCAGATCGGGCCGACCGTGTGGATGACGTGTTTCGCCGGGAGCCGGTAGCCCGCGGTGATCTTTGCTTCGCCCGGGGAGCATCCGCCGAGGGCCGCGCATTCCTCGCGAAGAGCCGGTCCCGCCGCCCGGTGGATCGCGCCGTCGACGCCGCCTCCGCCGAGCAGGGAAGGATTCGCGGCGTTGACGATGGCGTCGGCACGGATTTCGGTGATGTCTCCTTTTCGGATATACAAAGGCATACGAGAACCTCCTCTCAGCCCTTCGGCGCGCAGTTTGCGATGAGGCGTTCCAGGAAGACGCCCGGCGTCACGATCTGCACGTCCTCGTCGAGATCGGCGATCAGGGCGGCGACGGCGTCGAGGGTGTTGCCGTGCTGCGCGAGCTTGCCGTTCTTGAGCCCGGACCACGCGTGCACGATGAGGAAAGTGTAGGATCCCTCGTCGGCCGGATCGGTCGGGGCGTTGTTGATCCGGCGGGTGATGAAGCCGAGGTTCCCCGTCGGGTGATCGGCCCAGATCATGTGGCGCGCGGAGACGGCGGGCTTCCCGTCGAGCCAGAGGATCTCGCCTCCGAGGCCGGAATAGTGGCTGTAATCGATGTAGAAGATCCCGTCGATCCCGTCTTCGGCGGCAAAATCGCCGAGGTTTTCCGCCGTGAAGCCGCCGTCGTCGAGGATCTCCGCGATATGCAGATCGGCGCGGCGCATCGAGAGGGCGAGCTCATGCGCCATCTTCTGCCTCTCCTCCCTGTCCCAGCGCGAGGGGAAGGTGTATCCGAGGCCGGAGAGCTGCATCATGAATTCGTCCCGCGGCGTCGCCTTGTCGTAGAGGTAGGCGAGCATCGGGGCCGCCGTGTCGAGGAGCGCCGGGGAGACGCCCCACCCGATCGGGAACTCGCCGCGGTGCGGATTGGCGAACCATTCGGACGAGGTCGCGAAATTGTTCAGGACCCATTGGATGTTGTCGCCGTCGGACATCACGATGCAGAGGGTGTGAACGGCTTCGGGGGTCTCGGGGATCTCGCGTTCCTTCTGCTTCAGCTCGTATTGCGGGAAGCAGGAGAGGGTCGAGAGGTTGTAGGCGTGGTCGGACGGGACCATCTGGATATTCATTTCGGAGAAGGACTTCACTGCGTCGTATTCGCCGAGCGTGTTGTTGTAGCCGAAGACGATCGCGCCGTCGTTCAGAAAGTCGTACATCTTCTTGTGTCCCGCGGCGACCTTGCCGTCGTAGAAGCCGAAGTACGCGCCCGCCATCACGGCGTAGTCGACGAGCTTGGGCGCCATGGACGCGGGCTGCTCGAAGGCGAATTCCCGGCTGAGCCGATCCCAGTATTCCGACGCGCGGAGCCATTTTTCATCGCATTCCGTGACGTCGAGGACCGGCGGATACCCGGCCTTCTCGACCGCCGCGCGGGTGTCCGGCGTTGCGATCACGCAGTCGAGGATGCCGGCCAGGGAGACGGCCACGCTGACCGAGGGATCGTCGGGATCGGCAGCGCAGAGGATGTATCCCGCGCAGAGATCCCGGTACCCCGCGAGCAGGTTTTCGAAGTTCGCGGGTTTGCCGCCCACGCGGTTGGTGATGGTGACGCCCCAGTTCTTCTCCATGTACGGCGTATAGAGATCGGACGCCCCGACGCGGAAGAGGATCTTCTCCTCGGAATACCGCGCCGCGAGGCCCTGGAGGGAGGCGAGGGTCAGCTTCTCGCTGTACGACGCGGGCTCCGGGATGCGGATGACGGTCTTCGCTATTCTGCCCTTCGGGTAGTAGCTTACGGCAATGATCGTTTCTTCGGCGTCGAGGACCTCCGGCTGGAATTCGGTCTCTTCTTCGGCGGGGGCCGTCGTTTCGGCGTCGGACGTCGGCGGGGGCTCATCCGGGCTTTCCCCGCGCGAGCAGGCGGGGGCGAGGAGGAGCAGCGATAACAGGAGGGCGGCCGTTCTGCGGAATCGTTTCATAAGCAGTCCTTTCGGGAATTCTTCATTCTTTGATCCCATTATACCAGTCTCGGGCGGACTTGTCAAGAGCGCGGGACGGCTCGAAAAAGTGCGGATTTTGACGCTTTCCCCTTGCGGCGCGGCCGGATTTATGCTATAATCAAATCAAAGAGAACATCGGAGACCGAGCGGCGAGAGGCGAAGAGCGCAAAGGGGGATGAAGATGGCGCGGTGCGCGAATTGCGGGTGCGAGATCCCGGACGACGACAGAACAAAACTCTGCGACAAATGCAAGCGGATCCTTCTTCCGTTCGTGAAATTCATGGACGTCTCCTCCACGTCGGCGGTGCGGCGGCTCGTTTCGAACGAAGCGAACCTCCGTCAGGCAGGCGCGACGGACAGCGGCATGGAATATCTGTACCGCATCTGCGAGCTTCACGACCGCCGGAAGCAGTCGGAACGCGAGGAAAAGGCGGCCCGGCGTCAGGCGCAGGCACAGGAAGCGGCCCGGCTCGAAGCCGAAGAGGCGGATCGCGCGAAAGCGGCCGGGCGGGTCCCGATGGAGGAGATCGAGTTGCCGCCGGACGAACCGCTGAACTTCCGCCGCGAGCCGTACGGACGGTTTCTCCCTGCGGCGAAGATCGTGCTGCTCCTCGCGGGGCTCATGCAGCTCGCGTGGTTCGTCGTGCGGATCGTCGAGAAGCTCGGCATGGACGTCACACCGCTGGCGGGCGGGATCGCGTCGCTCGCCGGTGCGTATGCGGTCTCGGCGGTCGAGAAACTGCGGGACGATCTCAACGAAATCAAGCGGCATTTCCGGTGATCCGGCCGGGAGAAAGCCCTCTTCGGAGGACTTTTTTTCCTTCTTTGCCGCGGCTTCTTGTAAATTCCGCGGGCATCGTGTATAATAGGAGGCGAACGAGAACGACTGCCGCGAGGAGGAACGCATGGCTGAACCCCGACTGATCGAGATGGACCGCTGGCCCCGCGCCGCGCATTACCGCCACTTCACGGATTACCCCTGCGCCGTTTCCCTGACGGACGAGATCGACGTGACCGCTCTGCGCCGCGCATGCAGGACGGCGGGCGTGTCCTTCACGGCGGCGATCCTCTGGTGCGCCGCGTCGACCGTCAACGCGCACGAGGAATTCCGCCTGACGGAGCTCGACGCGCC
>JAFYBI010000294.1 GCA_017540285.1 Clostridia bacterium
GGAATCTTTTCAGGCTCACAAAGAACGCAAGTTTTTCTGCGACCGATATCATCGACCGGTTCGTCGCGGACAAGCTGCTGTTCACCTACTGGCTCAAGATCGCCAACTGCGAGAACAATGTGCTCCGCAATTTCGACGGCATCGGCTTCGCCCCCTATCCGCTGCTCGATGAAACGCAGGAAGGCTACAGGACCATGCCGCACGATACTGTCGAGATCGGCGCCTTCCCGATCACGGTCACGACGGAAAAGATGACCGCCCTGAGCGCCTACATCCAGGCGATGACGCTGCACGCCGCCGAATACCTGATGCCGGCCTACTATGAGACCGCGCTCAAGATCAAGTACGCGCAGGACGACTATTCCTCGCAGATGCTCGACATCGTGACTGACAGCATCAATTCGCCGTTTGAGCACGCCTTCAACAGCAACCTCGGCGGCATCTTCACCTCGGGCATCTCCGCCAGCGTCAGCTCGATGACCAACGTTTATGTGTCGACCACCGAGTCGAAGCTCGAAGCGGCGCAGAAGATGCTGGACGAGCTGATCGCGTCGCTTTCGTAAAACGGAGCGGCGGCCGGTCGGCCGCGCAGACCGCGCCCCATGAAAAGGAGCCCTCCTCCGGCACGATCCCGAACGGTGTACCGGGGGAGGGATTTTCTGCGGATGGTTTCGCTTCTCCGGCGGAAGCCGGACAAAAAGTATCCCGCTCCGGCGGATTTTTGCGGAAACCGATTGATTTTTTGCTCCGATGTGCTATACTGAATGCGTAAGTCAAAACTGCAGACACGGATACAAACCGGAAAAGGAGAATTGCGATGTATAAACGGATTTTGCTGCTGTGTGATCTGGAAGGCGTGAACCTTGTGGTCGGCGAGCCCTATCAGGGCCTTGCGAGCGGCACGGAACAGTGGGAGATCGCCCGCCGTCAGGCCGCCGGGGAGCTGAACGCGGCGGCGGACGCCCTGCTGGAAGCAGGCGCGGAAAGCGTCAGCCTGTGGGACAACCACGGCGGCGGCGAAAATATCGAGCCGGCCGATCTCGACCCCCGCATCCGTACCATTGTGAAGCCGCAGGGGCCCCGCCTCAGCTTCGCCGCGGGACAGTTCGACTGTCTGTGCTTTTTCGGGTACCACGCCATGGAAGGGACGCTCGGCGGCGTCCTGGCGCACACCATGAACAGCAAGGCGGTCCAGTTCTATAAGCTCGACGGCCGTTACATCGGCGAGGTGGACATGGACGCCGCCATCGGCGCGGCCTACGGGATCCCGAGCTGCTTCTTCGCGGGCGGCGACATCGCCTGCGCGCAGGCGAGGCGCGCCGTGAACGGGATCACGACCGTGGTCACCAAGACCGAGCTTTCCCGCAACAAGGCGGTCTTCCGCGACAACGGGGAACTGTTCCGGGACATCCGCCTGAAGATCGCGGAAGCGATCCGGCAGGAACAGGCGCCGCAGCCGCTCCGGTTCCCCTGCGTGATGGAAAAATCCTTCAAGCGCGTGGAAGACGCCGCGGCATACCTCGAACGGCAGCGCGGACGCGGGTTCGAGCCGGAATATCCGCAGGACGATATCCTCGGCCGGGACGCGCACACGGTCAGAACGACGGTGAACGATATCGGCGAATTCACCGCCTGCATCTGACAGGGAGGTCCCCATGTCCGGACAGCCGATGAATACCGAGGCGGACCGCCGCCTCGCCGCGATGCTCCCGCATGAAACCTTCCTCGCGGAGGAAGTCGCCGATCTTGATACAGACGGCGTCGAAGCCGTGATCGTCAATCCGCCGGACGGACAGTTCGGATTTCTCCACGAAGCCGCGGTCGTCGAATTCAACGGTACCCTCTACGCGGCGTGGTACAACTGCCCGGCCACCGAGCTGCAGGGGTACACGCCCATCTGCGGGCGGCGCTCGAAGGACGGCGGCAGGACGTGGAGCGAGCGTACCGTGATCTGCGACGACCCCTCGGGGAAGCTTCTGTACTGTCCGCCGGTGTTCGGGATCGACGGCGGACGGCTGTATCTGTTCGTGAACCGGATGGTCGCGCCCGATCACATCCATTCGCTCGACCTGTACGTGCTGGATCCGGCGTCCGACAGATTCGAGCGGCTGTGGTCGAAGCCGGTCCCGTTCAAGCTCAACACCAACGCCGTCCGGCTCCCGGACGGGCGCCGGATGCTCCCGGGACGGGTCGGCGAGCTCGACGGCTTTCCCAACACCCCCGCCGTCCTGCTTTCGGACGACGGCCGGCTCGACGACGACTGGCGGCAGGTGAAGATCATGGAAAACGGGGATCTGCCGGACGGCAGCGCGCTGGTCCATCCGGAGATCTCGGTGATCGAAAACGGCGGCACGCTCCGGATGTTCTGCCGCAACGACGCGCGGCAGGTCCCGCTGGTATTCCGCTCGGACGACCTCGGGGAGACCTGGAGCGGCCCGATCGCGCACGACATCCCGATCATCGCGTCCAAGATATACTGCGGCACTCTTTCCGACGGCCGGCACTATCTCATCGCCAACATCGACAAAAGGGACCGTTCCCGGCTGGCGGTCTACTTCTCGGAAAAGGGCAGCCTCACGTTTTCCCGGCGCATGATCCTCTTCGACGGATGCCTGCCCGGATACGGCCCGAAGACGACCGCGTGCCATTATCCGGCCGCGTATGAGGCGAACGGGAAGCTGTATGTGATCGCCACCCTGAATTACGAGACCTCCGTCCGCCGCGGCGCGGTCCTGTTCACCGTCGACCCCGGCAGCCCGGATCTCTGACGGCTGTCAGAGCAGTTCCTTCACCGCCTGCGGGAAGGCGCGGTAATCGTCCACGGTGA
>JAFYBI010000295.1 GCA_017540285.1 Clostridia bacterium
GCATAACGGATCACGTTCATCATGTCGTGGGCGTTGTAATTGGTGAAGGTGAATCCGTTGCCGGTTTCCTCATATTCGTTATAGGGACGGATGGTGTCCGCGAGGCCGCCGCATTCCCGCACGATCGGAACGGTCCCGTACCGCGAGGCGATCATCTGGGAAAGGCCGCAGGGTTCGCTCTTCGACGGCATGAGGAAGAGATCGGCTCCGGCGTAGAATTTCTTCGACAAAGCCTTGTTGTATTCCAGCCGGATGGCGACCCGGTCGGGATAGCGCGCGGAAATGTCGCGGAAGAAGTTTTCGAGGGCGGTTTCCCCGGTGCCGAGGAGCACGAAGCGGACGTTCTCGGTGGTGACGATCTCCTCGAGCACGTGGCGGACGAGATCAAAGCCCTTGTGGGAGGCGAGGCGTGAGACCATCGAAATGACCGGCGTTTCGGGAGAATGCGCGAATCCGCAGACTTCCTCGAGTTCCGCCTTGTCGACGGCTTTCCCGCTCAGATCGTCGGCCGAGAAGTGCGCGGCGATATCGGGGTCGGTTTCGGGATTATAATAATCCACGTCGATCCCGTTGACGATGCCGGTCAGCTTGCCCTGTGCGTCGGCTTCCCGCAGGATATGGTGCAGTCCGCTGGAATAGTATTCGGTGAGGATCTCGCGGGCATAAGTGCGGCTGACGGTGTTGACCATATCCGCGCAGACGATCGCGCCTTTGAGGAGGTTGATGACGCCGTTGTACTCCACCACGGAGCGGTCCCATTCGGGAAGCTCGAAGACGTCCGAGAGGATCGAGAAATCGAACTGTCCCTGATAGTCGATGTTGTGGATGGTGAACAGCGCGCGGATGCTCCGGTATTCCTCGAGGTGGGCGTACTTGCGCTTGAGATAGATCACGGTCAGGGCGGTCTGCCAGTCGTTGGCGTGGAGCACGTCGGGATAGAACCGGACCGCGCTCATGAGCTCCAGCACGCACTTCGAGAAGAAGGCGAACCGTTCGCCGTCGTCATAGCAGCCGTACAGGGTCCCGCGGTCGAAATAGTAGAGGTTGTCGATGAAATAGAAGGTCACGCCTTCGCGCACGATCTTCCAGATCCCGCAGTACTGGTTCCGCCACGAAAGACGCACGTTCATTTCGCAGACGAGCTCCAACTGTTCGGCGAATTTCTCGCGGATGGGAGCGTAGAGCGGAATGACGGCTCTCACGTCGCTTCCCTTCCCCAGTTCGGCTTTGACGGCCTTCGGGAGGGAACCCACCACGTCCGCCAGTCCTCCGGTGGAGGCGAAGGGGAGCGCTTCGGATGCCGCGTACAGAATGTTCATGTTCGTCCTCCGTTCGGGTTCAGATCATTTTGCCCTTGACGACGTAGAAGGGCTGGGTTTCGGCGCCGCAGAGCATACGCTGGTCGCGGATGACGGCGTTTTTGTCCGTAATGACGCAGTTCAGGAAAGCGCCGTCGCCGACGATGGTGTCCTGCATGATGATGGAGTTCTTCACCGTCGCGTTCCGTCCGATCTTCACACCGCGGAAGATGATGGAGTTCTCCACCGTGCCCTCGATGAAGCACCCGTCGGCGATCATGGAGTTGCGCGCTGCGGATCCGGCGGCGTAGTAGGTGGGCGCGGAATTGCGGACCTTGGTGTACACCGGGCGGGTCTTGACGCTGAACAGGGAATCCCGGACCTCGGCGTCGGAGAGGATCTCCATGGAATGGCGGTAGTAGTCGGCGAAGGAGGTGATGGCGGCGAAATATCCGTCATAGCGGTAGACGCGGTGGTTCCGGTATCCGAGCGTGCGGGCGATGACGTCCCTCGTCAGGCTCGTATAGCCGCGGGTCTGGGCCTGGAGCACCATCTGCTGCAGATAGGAGGTGCTCATGACGATCATGTTGAGGGAGATGTCCGCCTGACCTTCGTAATCCGCCGGGTAAGCAAGAACCTCGTTGATCCTGCCGTCCTCATCGGAATTGAAGACGACGGCGGTGGAACAGTTCTCCCGGGTGAGATTCACGCGCTTCACGGCGATGGTCATGTCCGCGCCGGTCTCCTGATGGTAGCGAATCATGTCGTTGAAGTCCACGTTGCAGATCACGTCGCAGTCGGAGAGGAC
>JAFYBI010000296.1 GCA_017540285.1 Clostridia bacterium
GCGTTCCGGAGGGACTCCCCTCCTCTTCGTCGATCCGGCGGCAGTTTTCACACTGGCAGTTCCCGCCCCAGTCGTTCTGTGAGAGCGACATCAGCCGGCAGCCCGGATGTGCGAGCAGGAATTCGCGGGTCCGCTCGGTCAGCAGCCGGATCACGTCGGGATTGGTCAGGCAGAGCTGCGTCCGGCCGCCGCCCGTCGTCACGCGCCTGCCGTCGACGAGGGCGAAGTATTCGGGATGCGTCGTGCCGAATTCCGAGGTGGGGATCAGGCGTTCGAACGAATGGACGAACAGGCCGTAATTCATCGAGCCGCCGAGCCGCGCGGGGATCGCGCCGCCGTCGACCGATCCGTTGAAGCGCAGCTTCGCGGAAAAACGGGGATTCTGACGGACGGCGGCGTAATTGTGCGCGCGGTATTCGAACTTCGGCTCGGCCTTCAGCGACAGGTCGGGGATGACGGCGCCGGGCAGGGTCGGGACCTTTTCGCACGTCGGCGTGAAGAAGCGGACGCCCAGGCGCTCGAGCAGCTCGTAGGCGCCGTACAGCACGCCGCGGCAGCCGCCGTCGATCCGCACGGTGTTCCCGGACGATTCGATGACGAAGCCGTCGTCCGAACAGCCGGAGACGTCCAGACCGGAGGCGTCCCCGACGAGGATCGCGTTTTCTTCGCCGCCGTCGGCCGCGAGGGGCAGGCCTGCCGCCGTCATCCGGCCGAGGTAGTACCTCAGCTCCTTCGCCGCATAGAGCGCGGAGGAATCCTTATCGCCGAGCACTTCCGGCGATACCCTGATATGCGCGTTTCTGACGGTTAACATGGTTGCTCCTTTCTCGGGTCTGGACCCGGCAGGTTCCGATCCCCGCCGGGTCAGATCCCGGTGCACGATGGTTTTTCCGTATCGGGGGCTGCCGTCCGCTCACCCGAACATCGATTTCAGGAGGGCGCGGCCGTGCTCGCGGAACCATTTCCGCTGCGTCCTGTAATCGGGGCAGACGCGCGCCACCTCGGCCCAGAACCGCGGGGAATGATTCATTTCGAGGCGGTGGCACAGCTCGTGGATCACGACGTAGTCCCTCGCCGCCTCCGGCGCGAGCATCAGAAGGCAGTTGAAGTTCAGGTTCCCCCCGGACGTGCAGCTCCCCCAGCGCGTCTTCTGATTCCGGATCGTGATGCGCCCATACGTCACGCCGACGGCCGGCGCCAGCCGCCTCACCCGCGCGGGCAGATCGGCGGCCGCCTCGCGGAAGAGGGCGTCGATCTCCTCCCGCGTCAGCCGTTCCGGCTCCTCGCCGGCTTCCGCCTCCTGCTTCGCAAGGTGCGCGCGGAGCCAGCCCTCGCGTTCCGCGAGGAACGCCCGGATCTTCGCGTCGTCGGTGAACCGCGGCGCGCGGACGAGGATCATGCCGTCGTGCTTCAGCTCGAGTGCGATCGTCCTGCGGTCCGAGCGGATCACCGGGACCGCGCCGGGATATCCTTCACCGAGCCGGAAGGGAAGAAAGACGGTGTCCGAGCGTCTGGCCATGTCAGCGGAAATTCTCCTCAAAGGCCTTCATCCACGCGCCTGCGATGAGCTGATGTCCCGCCGGGGTGGGATGGACGCCGTCGCCGAGCCAGTAGGAGGCGGGCATCTTCTTCGCCGCGTCGTCGAACATCGCCTGCAGGGGCAAAAAGACCTGGCCGGTCTCCTCCGCGATCGCGCGGACGGCGGCGGCGCGCTTTTCGGTCTCGGCGCGGAAGGTGTCCCACGCGGCTTCGGTGGCGGCGGCCTTCAATACGAACGGCTCCATGAGGATCATCTTCCGGCTGTCGGGAAGCGCCTTCTTCGTGTCGGTGACGAGCATTTTGTAGACGTTGTAGAAGCGGTCGGCCTCGACGCCGTTGCGGCGGGAGACCTCGTGCCAGACGTCGTTGACGCCGATGAGGACCGAGACGAGATCAGGCCCGTGGTTCCAGCAGTCGATCTTGATGCGCGCGTACACGTCCACGATGCGGTTGCCGCTGACGCCGAGGTTTTCGAAGGCGTATTCGCCCGGATACTTCACGGACAGGCAGGCGTCGACGAGGAGCGGGTAGCCCTGACCGATGGAGACGAGGCTGCCGTTTGTCGTGTTGCGGCCGACGTCGGTGATGGAATCGCCCAGAAACAGGATTTTCATACTGACCTCCAAAAGGATGAAATGTTGTGAGCCTATTGTAGCACATCGCGCGCGGGAAATCAATCCCCGTGGGGAAAAAAGCGAAAGATCGTGGCCTTCCTCTGCCCGCGCCGGTCGGCAGCGGGTACGGTACCTCCGGAGGAAAGATGCCCGTCCCCAAAAGGAAACCGCCGGAAGATCCTGTCCTCCGGCGGTTCGGATTTC
Organism: Clostridia bacterium; assembly: GCA_017540285.1. GTDB lineage: Bacteria > Bacillota > Clostridia > Oscillospirales > CAG-272 > UMGS1696. Next base: position 2,358 of record JAFYBI010000296.1, read on the forward strand.
TCTTTTTTAAGAAACTGATCCGGGATGTCCTCGCCGGACCGGTGCCTGTCCTGCCTCTTCCTCCCCGCC
>JAFYBI010000297.1 GCA_017540285.1 Clostridia bacterium
ACCTGCCGACGAAGTACTCCACCTGCCCCGAGGACGATCCCCGCTACCGGGATGCCGCCACGGAAGCGGTGCGGGAGATCGTGAAGCATTGCCGCGTGTTCGAGCTCAACACCGGCGCCATCGCGCGGGGGCTCAGGACCGTGCCGTATCCGGCGGGCTTCCTGCTCGACGAGATCCGGGCGGCGGGCGGCTGGATCCTCGTCAACTCCGACTGCCACTACCGCGCGCGGCTCACCTGCTGGTTCGATGAGGCGGAGACCTACCTCGCCGCGCACGGCTTCGAGCGGCATGACAATCAGCGTCTGAACGACCGCATCGGCGGCGTGACGCTGTGGAAGTGAGGGGACGATAGAATTCGCTTCTCTGCCGAAAAACGTGTACTCCGGGACCTATGCCGCCGGACACTGCCAGGGCATCGCGGCCGATCTCGAAAAGGGGTACATGTACTACTCCTTCACGACCGTCTTCGTCAAGACGGATTTGGCGGGCAACTTCATCGGCTCCGTGACGGGGCTCTGCGGGCACCTCGGATGCATCGCGTTCAACCCGGACGACGGGCGGGTCTACGGCTCGCTCGAATACAAGAACGACGCCATCGGCCGGGGGATCGTGCAGATGCTCGGCGGCGGGATCGAGATCCCGGACCGGTTCTACATGGCGATCTTCGACGTCGACCGGATCGACCGGGCGGACATGCCGGCCTCCGAGGCGATGCGCTGCGCGTTTCTCCGGGAAGTCACGGACGATTACCTCGCCGAGGTGACGCTCGCGGACGGGAGCGTCCAAAAGCACCGCCACGGCTGCTCCGGCATCGACGGCACCGCGACCGGACCGGATTTCGGCGAGGCGGACGATCCTGCGGCCAAATGCTGGCTTTTCGTCTCCTACGGCGTCTACGGCGACACGGCGCGCGCGGACAACGACTATCAGGTGATCCTGAAATACGACCTCGGCGAGCTGAACGAACGCTCCGCGCCGCTCTCGCAGGACGACATGCACGGCATCGGACCCGACGGCCCCGCGTCGAAGTACTTCGTCTATACCGGGAACACGGAATACGGCGTGCAGAACCTCGAATACGACCCCGCGTCAAAGACCTATCTGATGTGCGTCTACCGCGGGAAGAAGCCTGCCTTTCCGAATCCCCCGATGTTTGCCTGCGACGCGCGGATCGCGCCGAGGAGGGAAGTGCTCCGCGGGGTGTTCCCCGAGACCGCGGGGGAGGTGCTGACGCTCGACGGGCACGGCGTGAACGGGATCGGCTTCCCGCGCGGGGACACCGGCATCGCCGCGCTCGGGGACGGATTCTTCTACGTCTCCCACCACGGCAGGAACGCGGACGGCCAGTTCACCGACGTGAAGCTCTATCGGAGGACGGCGGACGGCGGCTTCGCGCTCGTCTGACAGCGAACGATTTGACCGGGGCGCGTGTCCCGGATCCCAACCAAGGACCATTCTTCAAGGAGGCTGACTATGGCAAAGATCAAGATCGGTGTGTTCGGCGCGGGACGCGGGATGACGATGATCCGGCAGATCCTGCATTCCAAGGAAGCGGAGCTCGTGGCGGTGTGCGACAAGTACAAGCCCCTGCTCGACGCGTGCCGGAAAGAGGCGGAGGCCTGCGGCCTGTACGACATCACCTACTACGAGCGCTTCGACGACTTCTACAACCACGACATGGACGCGGTCGTCTGCGCGAACTACGCCCATGAGCACGCGAAATTCGGCATCAGGCTGCTCAAGTCCGGCCGGCACATCATGACCGAATGCCTCACCGTCGCCAACATGGCGGAGGCGGTGGAACTCATCGAGACGGTCGAGCAGACGGGGAAGATCTACACCTACGCGGAGAACTACTGCTACACGCCGGTCCGCTGGGAAATGCGCAACATCTACCGTTCCGGCGTACTCGGCGAGCTGATGTACGCGGAGGGCGAGTACCTCCACGACTGCTCCTCGATCTGGCCGCAGATTACCTACGGCGAGCGCAACCACTGGCGCAACCTCATGCCCTCGACGTTCTACTGCACGCACTCCATCGGTCCGATCCTCTACATGACGGGGCTGAGGCCGGTGCAGGTGTCCGCGTTCGA
>JAFYBI010000298.1 GCA_017540285.1 Clostridia bacterium
CGGTTGTAGACGTTGAAGCCGGTGATGTCGGACGCCATGACGTCGGGGGTGAACTGCGCGCGGTTGAAGTCAAGACCGGCGGAGCGCGCGAGAGCGGCTGCCAGCGTGGTCTTGCCGGTGCCGGGAACGTCCTCGATCAGGACGTGGCCGCCGGAGAGCATCGCGGTGACGAGAAGCACGATTTCGTTGTGCTTGCCGATGACGACCTTCTCCACTTCGGAGATGAGGGCCTGCGCTGCCTTGTAGGAGCTTTCGGGGACGGAAATTTTCGTTTCGTTTGCCATGATTCTCTGCTGCGGTATCGGGAACCGCTTCCTCCGTGAAATGGTTGGTTTTTACTGTTATAGTGTTGTGGGTATTTTAGCATATTTTCGAGACGATTGCAAGTACCATTCCGTGAATAATTACGTTTTTTTCGTTTTTTTCAGAAAAAATCTCGACGCTTCCTCCTCCCGCCCTCTCCGGAGGCCGCGGGAATGCATTTTCTCACAGTTTCGGGGCGTGTGTGCGCCGCCGCTTTTGCCGCTTTTCCCAAATCTTCGCCCGCGGGAGACTTTTTTTCCGAAAGCGGTTGTTTTAGCGGCACGATTATGCTATACTATCCGGAAGAAACCCCGGTTTCTCATGCAGCGAATCCTTCCGCCGGCACGCTCCGGCGAACGATAAACAGGACGGTATCAACCATGCTCTACGACGTACTCATCATCGGCGCCGGATGCACCGGCGTCATGACGGCGCGGCTGCTCTCCGCAAAGAACGTGAAGGTCGCCGTTGCCGAAGCGGGTCCGGACGTCGCCGTCGGCGCGACTGCGGCAAACTCCGCCATCGTCCACGCGGGCTATGACGCGAAGCCCGGCACCCTCAAAGCGAAGCTGAACGTGCGCGGGAACCGGCTCATGAAGGAGCTGGCAGCGGCGCTCGGCGTGGAATGCAAAGGTGTCGGCTCCCATGTCGTCGGATTCGGCGGCGCGGATCTCGCGACACTCGAGGATCTCCTCGCCCGCGGACGGGCAAACGGCGTCCCGGATCTCGAAATCATCGGGCAGGAAAAGCTCCGCGCGATGGAGCCGAACATCTCCCCCGAGGCGACGCATTCCCTCTGGGCGCCCACCGCCGCGATCACCTGCCCCTACGGCATCACCATTGCCGCCGCCGAAAACGCGGTGACCAACGGCGTCGACTTCTATTTCAATTTCCGCGTGACCGACGCCTCCCGCGCCGGGAACGTCCACTATATCACCGACGGCAGGGAGACCCTCGCGGCGCGCTATGTCGTCAACTGCGCGGGCGTGCACTCGGCCGAAGTCGCGGCGATCCTCGGGGAGAACGACTTCCCGATCACGATCACGCCGCGCCGGGGCGAATACTTCATCCTCGACAAAGCCGCCGGCGGTCTGGCACACTCCACGCTCTTCGTCTGCCCCTCCGACCGCGGCAAGGGCATCCTCGTCTCCCCCACGGTGGACGGCAACCTCATCGTCGGCCCGAACGCCTACCCGATCGGCGACCGCGATGACACCGCCACGACCGCCGAAGGGCTCGCGGAGATCACGGCGGGCGCGCGGCGCATCATGCCGACCGTTCCGATGAACATGGCGATCACGTCCTTCGCCGGCGTGCGCGCGACCCCGAACCAATACGACTTCTATCTCGAAGCCTCGAAGCAGATCCCGGGCGTCGTCCATGCCGTGGGCGTGGAATCCCCCGGCTTCGCGTCCTCCCCGGCGACCGCGGAATATCTCGTCGGCCTGCTCGAGGAAGCGGGCCTCGCGCTCTCGGACAAGCCGGACTACATCCCGACCCGCCGCCGCGACGGAAACCACATCCAGTGGAACCGCCTCACGGAAGAGGAAAAAGCCGCGAAGTGCCGCGAAAATCCGGCATACGGCAAGATCGTCTGCCGCTGCGAGACCGTGACCGAAGGGGACCTGCTCGACATGCTCGACGCGCCGATCCCGGCCGTCACCGTCGACATGATGAAGAAGCGGCTGCGCGCGGGCATGGGGCGGTGTCAGGGCGGCTTCTGCTCTCCCCGCGTCGCCGCGCTGATCGCCGAGCGGACAGGACGCGGACTCGATGAAATCAACAAATCCGGCCCCGGCTCGTGGCTCGTCACGAAGAGAGAGGAGGGTTGAAGATGACGGAACGCAAACTCATCATCATCGGCGGCGGTCCCGCAGGTCTTTCCGCGGCGGTCGCAGCCGTCGACGCGGGGCTCGCTCCGGAGGACATCCTCGTCCTCGAGCGGGACAGCGAACTCGGCGGCATTCTCAATCAGTGCATCCACGCGGGCTTCGGCCTCCACCGCTTCGGCGAGGAGCTGACCGGGCCCGAATACAGCGGGCGGTACATCGCCATGGCGCGCGAGCGGGGGATCCCGATCCTCTGCAACGCGATGGTGCTCTCCCTCACGGACGACCGCCGCGTGACTTTCGTCTCCCCCGAAACGGGATACACGACCGCAGAAGCGGAAGCCGTGATCCTCGCGATGGGCTGCCGGGAGAGGACCCGCGGCGCGCTCGGCATCCCGGGCACCCGTCCCTCCGGCGTTTACACGGCGGGATGCGCCCAGCGGTACATCAACATCGAGGGATACATGCCCGGCCGCCGGGTCGTCATCCTCGGCTCGGGCGACATCGGCCTCATCATGGCCCGCCGCATGACGCTCGAAGGCGCGAAGGTCCTCGCGGTCTGCGAGATCATGCCCTATTCCGGCGGGCTGGCGCGCAACATCGTGCAGTGTCTCGACGACTTCGGGATCCCGCTCAGGCTCTCGCACACCGTCGTCCGGATCCACGGGCGTGACCGCGTCGAAGGCGTGACCGTCGCCGCCGTGGACGAAGCGAACGGACGCCGTCCGATCCCGGGGACCGAGGAATATTTCGAATGCGACACGCTCCTGCTCTCCGTCGGTCTGATCCCGGAGAACGAGCTGACGCGCGGCGCGGGCATCGAGCTCGACCGCATGACGAACGGCGCGTCCGTCAACCAGTTCCGCGAGACCTCCGCCCCCGGCATCTATGCCTGCGGGAACGTGCTCCACGTGCACGACCTCGTGGACTATGTGTCCGAAGAGGCTGACACCGCGGGACGCGCGGCCGCAGCCAGGATCCTCGGCCATGCCGCCCCCGTCGTCCGCTCCGTGAAGCTCACGACCGGGTCCGGCATCCGCTACACCGTTCCGGAACGCATCGACCTCGCCGAAGAGCCCGAGGACGTGCGGATCTTCTTCCGCGTGACCGACGTCTTCAAAAAGGTCCGGCTCACCGTCGAAACGGCGGCGGGCGAGATCCTCGTGAACAAGGCAAAATCCGCCGCGGCGCCGGGCGAGATGGAATCGCTCACGATCCCGGCGGCGAAGCTCGGACAGATCCTCGCATCCGATGAAAAGGAAATCCTCGTAAAACTGACTGCGGCGGGAGGGGACGCGACATGACAACGAAAGAACTGACCTGCGTCGTCTGCCCGGCGGGATGCCGCATCACCGTCACGCTGAACGACGCCGGCGCGATCGAAACGATCGAAGGATACACCTGCCTGCGCGGCAAGACCTACGCGGCGAACGAAGTCACCCACCCGGTCCGGACCCTCACCTCGACGGTCCCGGTGATGACGGCGGAGGGCAAAAAGCTGCTCCCGGTCCGCACCGACGCCGGGATCCCGCGCGAAAAGCTGTTCGAGGCGATGAAGATCGTGCGGGCGACAACCGTGAAGGCGCCCGTTCACACGGGAGACGTCCTCATCGCCGACTTCATCGAGCCCGGCACGAACCTCATCGCGTGCAAGGATTTTGAATAAACGGCAAGACAAAAGCCGGATCCGTCGCTGGTCCGGCTTTTTCGTTTCGGGATCAGTATTTCCCCGCTTCCTTGACCGCCGCGACGATCGCCTTCATGTTATCCAGGCTCACGACGTTCGGGATCGAGTGATCGGAGGAGAAGATGTAGCCGCCGTTCTCCTTGAGCCGCGGGACGATCCGCTCGATCTCCGAAACGATGGCTTCCCGGTCGTCCCAGAGGACCGCATTGATCCCGCCGTTGAGCACGAGACGGTCTCCGACGCGCTCCTTCAGCCCGATGGGATCCATGCCCGCCTTGACCTCGAGCGGGTTGAGGCAGTCGATCCCGATCTCGATGAGGTCGTCGATCCGCGACATGACGTTGCCGCAGGAATGCAGCCGCGCCTTGATGCCGTGATCGTGCGCCCAGTCGACCGCGCGCTTGTGCGTCGGCTTGAGCAGCTCACGGTACATCGCGTTCGAGAAAAACGTCGTTCCTTTATACCCCATGTCGTCGGGCCACGTGATCGAATCGAAATGATACCCGGCGTCCCAGATCCGCTCGAACAGCGCGATGCAGCGGTCGAGATAGGTGTCGAACATGTCGACGGCCCACTCCGGCTCCTCCATCATGGCGATGAGGACCGTCTCCGTTCCGGCCATCCACGAGTGCGTGACGTCGAAGCCGAACCAGAAGCCCGCCTCGATCCAGCGCCCCTCGGCCTGGAAGCGTTCGAAATTGTTCTTCAGCCAGCCCCACGGGATCCGGTCGTCCTCGAGCGTCATCCGCGCCTTCGCGTCCGCCCACGCCTCCGGGGAGGTCACCTTGTAATCGAGGAATTCCGGCGTGGAGTCGAGCTCCTTGAAGTTTTTGAGGGTCACGCCCCACGACGTTGTGGCGATCTGATAGCGATCCGTGTCCTCGAGGACCTTGACCTCGTACCGGGGCGAGATGTCCACCCCGATGGATTCCACCTTGTCGACAGCGAAATAGTCCCGCCAGTCGATGGCCTCCGGCATGCCCTCGCGGTGCCAGCGGCGCAGGGTCCCCGCCCACGGGCTGTCGATGATCGGGATCCGGTCGGCCTCCCGGTGCTCGTACATTCTC
>JAFYBI010000299.1 GCA_017540285.1 Clostridia bacterium
AGGTGCAGGTCGGATGGGCGGCTTCCGCTTCCGGGAGGCTCTCGTGGACCGCGCTCGGCTTCAGTTCCGCCGAGACAAAGCGCGGGGCGAAGGGATCGGATGCGGACGGCTCGGGATAGACGGACTCCGTGCCGAGGTATTCGGACTCGATCCCGTCCAGGCGGATGGCGTGTCCATCCTGCGTCACAAACGCGTTCACGCGCCAGCCGTCCTCACCGCGGCGCATTTCGATCTCCGCAGCGTATACGTCATAGGCCGTGACGTCTTCCTCCGGGCGGGAATTGCCGATGCGGTTGATCTGCCGGAAGAGGAGACGGTCGGACGTCGATTCGATCAGCTCGTATGCGACGTTTACCTCCGGGCCTCCGATCCCGACGCCCAGATAGTACGTCCAGCCGTCGACGTCGAGGAAGAGCGGTTTTGCGAGGGAGCCGGCATTCAGATAATCGAAGTATTCGTCCGTGAAGATCGAGCGCGCCATGGCCTCGAAGTCCGCGTATTTCGCGTACCGTCCGCCGAGCGGGAAATATCCGTCTTCCTCGGGCCATGCGTCCGGTGTCTCCGGTTCTTCATCCGGAGAATACCGCGCGAGGATCTCCGGCGCACCGGCAAACGCGGGGAAGACCGCTTCGGCGCGCAGGAACAAATCCCGCTGCTCCGCGTTCAGAAAATCGGGAACGGGAACGGCCAGGCTGTTTTCGAAGTCTTCCGGGAGCGGCGGCTCGAGACCGGCGGGGTCGAAGAGATCGTCTTCGGATGCCGCTTCGGCGGGCGTTTTCTTTTCCGCCGGATTCGCCATGCAGAAGACCGCGGCGGTGACGGCCAGAAGGATCGCGAGAACCGTGACCCAGCGCTTCGGGCGGTGCCAGCCGAGGACGTTTTTGATCCGGCTCTTCACGTCGCCCTCGCCGAACGAGAGCGGGGACGGGGACGGGAACCGTTTGCCGGACGCGAAGGAGAGCAGGGAATAGCTGTAGCTCTTCTGAATATCCGGTTCGGTCGAGAGGACGTATTCGTCGCAGCTCATCTCCATGTCCCGCGTCATCAGCGCGAACGCGAGCCAGACCAACGGATTGAACCAGTGAAGGGCGAGGAGCAGGAACGCGAAGAGCTTCACCGCGCTGTCACCCCGGCGGATGTGATACCGCTCATGGGCGAGAACGTAGCGGAGCATGTCGCCGTCCACGCCCGTCGGCAGGTAGATCGTTGGCCTGACGACGCCGAGCAGGAAGGGCGAGCGGATGACGTCGGACTGATAGACGCCTTCCCGCAGGCGGATCGCCGTCGACATTGCGCGCCGCACGGAGAGATAGCTCGCCGCGGCATAGACGATCATCGCCGCGACGCCGCCGAGCCACAGGACCGACGCGGCGAAGAGGATCTTCGGCAGGATCGGCTGCGGTGCGGTCTCGGGGATCGCAGGCTCTTCGGGCGCCGGGAGATCGTCGTGCACCGCGGGAACGTCGGTAGGATCCCCGTCCTCCTGCGGCGGGACCGCGGGATCGGCGGGCTGGTTTTCAGGCGCGGAGACGGTCGGGGTTTCCGCGGGCGGGGTCACGACCGGCGACGGGGCGGAGGGAAGGTCGGCGGGCCGTGCGGTGCCGGAGACGGGCGCGGTCTCCCTCAGCTCGGAGAGCCGGACCGGATCGGCAGGCGTGGGCATCTCGGCCGCTGCTTCTTCCTGCGGCGCAGGTTCCGTCAGCGCGGGCACCTCCGGCGACGGGACGTCCTCCGACATGGGTGCGGCTGCCGTTTCTTCCGCCGCGACAGCCTCCGTGCCGATCTGTACGGGGACGACGGAGAACAGGCTGAACGGCGAATTCCAGCTCACGGGACAGCAGAGCCGGAAGGCCACCGCCAGCCAGAGCCAGTAGGAGACCTTTTTCGGCGCGCGCCGCAGCGGGATCCGCGCGAGGGTGACCGCCAGGATGACGACGGACGCCGTGAGGCTCATCGAGAGCACGGACAGCAGGAGCTCGGTCACATCCGTCACCCCTTCCGGTGTTCGTCAATGAGCCGCTTCAGCTCGTCCACTTCCTTGTCAGAGAGTGTCTTCCCGTCCATGAACGCGACGAGAAATCCCGGCAGAGAGCCGGAGAAGGTTTCGGAGACGAAGCGCTCGCTCTCGGTCCGCCGCACCTGTTCGCGCGAGACGAGGGAGGTGACGGTCGAATGCTCGTTTTTCGCCATGCCCTTTGCGCACATCTTGCGGAGCATGGTGAAGGTCGTCGATTTTTTCCAGCCGAGCGCGTCGGCGCAGAGATCCACAAGGCGCATGGAGCCTACGGGTTCGTTGTCCCAGATCACGGTCATAAAGCGGAAATCGCTGTCCGCAAGTCTTCTGTTTTCGTTCATGGTACGATTCCTTTCGAAAATCATGGTTATGGGGGAGGGGAAGCGGGCCGGGGGTGGGTCTACTGAGCTAAACCCTCTGTGCACAGTTTACCACGATAAACCCATTTTGTCAACCCCTTTTCGCGATTTTTTCGTGTAATCTTTACAAAACATTTCGATCAAAAACCATTGACAATTTCTTCACAATATGTTAAAATAAGGCGGCTTTGGAGAAGCCCCGAAAGGATGTGACGAACCGGATGAGACGGATCCGAACCATTTTCAGCGTCATCCTGGCGCTTGTCATCGCGGTCGGCGCGGCGGCGGTCCCCGTTCTGGCAGCCGGCGAAGCCGCCGAGCAGGAGCAGGTCGAGGTGAGCGCGGCGGTGACCGAGGAGCTCGAGAGCAAGATGTTCGCGCCGCAGACCTTCGACTTCGGCCTGGTCGCAGCAGCTGCCGCGGTCGTGTCCCTCGCAGGCTTCGCGATTTCCGGAAAGAAACGATAAAGAGAACGGTCTCAGGTCCGATCCGGCTTTCCGGACGCGGGCCGATCAAAAAACGCCCCGAACGGGCGGAGATTTCATAAAGGAGTGCGCAAAATGAAAAAGATTCTTGTCCTGATCCTGGCGGCGATCCTGATGATCGCGCTGACGGCATGCGGCGCGAAGGAAACCGAAGAGGAGAATTCCGGCGAGGGCTCGCTCAATCCCTGGCACGACGCGGCGACAGCCTATGAAGCGGCGGACGGCGCGGGCGTCGGGTATTTCACGGTTCCCGAGAACGGCACGGAGGTGACCGGCGGCCGGATCGACTTCACGGGCTTTCGGTACATGAAGAACCTCGCGGAGGCGGACGGCGCGGTCGGCGCGGCGGAGCTCACGGTGCGCAAGGGCCTGAAGCAGGAAAGCGAAGACGTGTCCGGCGACTATACCGCCTACACGTACGCATGGACGCAGGATGTTGGCGGCTGGACGGTCTACTGCCTCGGCAATGAAGACGGGCGCATGATGAAGGCGATCTGGGTGTCCGACAACTTCAGCTACAGCATCCTGGTGCGCGGGCAGGGCGACATCGCCGACACCTACGGCCTCGGTGCGGAAGACGTCACCGCGCTCGTGGAGGGGATCCAGTAAACGGGATCCGAGCCGAGGAGAGGAGCCGATCAACGATATCCGATCCGGACAGGCATCCTGCGGGGTGCCTGTTTTTTCGGCCTTGATTCCCGCGGATCGGTGTGTTATAATAGAAATACCATCATGGCTCGGAGAGGGTGAGAACATGGGAAACTATCTGATAACCGGCGCGCGCGGCGGGATGGGCTCGGCGATCTGCCGGATGCTCGCGGAGAACGGTCACCGCGTGTGGGGCATCGACCGGGCGTCGGACGGGGATGCCGGGGGGCAGGCGGACGGGATCACGGTCCTCTCTGCCGATCTCACCGATCGGGAGGCGCTCGAGGCCGCCGCAGCGCGGATCGGGGAAGAAGCCGGGGCGCTCGACGGGATCGTCCACGCGGCGGGCATCTACGACCTCAATTCCCTGGTGGAGATGTCCGAGGAGGATTTCGTGCGCGATTTCGACGTCAACCTCTTCGCCGTGTTCCGCGTCAACCGGCTCTTTGTGCCGCTTCTGAAACCGGGCGGCAGGGTCGCGATGATCTCGAGTGAGCTCGCGCCTCTCCGGCCCATGCCGTTCACCGGGATCTACGCCGTCACGAAGACCGCCGTCGAGCAGTATGCCGCCGCGCTCCGCATGGAACTGCAGCTTCTCGGACACCGGGTCGTCGTCATCCGTCCCGGCGCGGTGAAGACGGGCATGCTGCCCGCGTCAACGGTGAAGCTGGACCGCTTCTGTGAGCAGACAGCGCTCTACCGCTGCAACGCCGACCGCTTCCGCCGTATCGTGAACCGGGTCGAAGCGCGGAATGTCCCCCCGGAGAGGATTGCCCGGACGGTGAAAAAAGCGCTGACGGCGAAGCGACCGAAGCGGACCTACTGCGTGAACCGGAATCCGCTGCTCCTCCTCTACGGCGCGCTCCCGGCCGGGGTCCAGCTGTGGGCCATCCGGAAGATCCTCGAATAGCTGCCGAAACCGAACAAGCCCTTCGCCGGTTTTCCCGGACGGAGGGCTTTTCTGCGCTGCGGTTTTTATTCCGCCCCTCTGCGCGCGAGTGCTTCCCGGTAATGCCGGATCACGGCGCGGGTGGGATCGGCGGCGTCCCGGAAGACGAGGGGCCCGGCATGCGCTTCGAGGTGTTCCCGGAACAGGCGGCACACGAGGGGATTGTGCCCGAAGAACCCGCCCGTGAGAACGACGGGGACGGGCTCATCCGACGGCGCATTCTCCGTCCTGCCGATCGCGCGGAACAGGCGCTCCGCATCCGAAGCGAGGGCGGCCGTGTCGTCCGAGAGGATCTTTCGGGAAAGATGACCTGCCGCATCCGGCACGCCGCCGTCCTCCGCGAGCTTCACGATCCCCGGGGCGAGGGCGGCGAGGTCGCGCTTCGGACGGCGCATGACGAAAGCGATGAGCGGGCCGGCCGCGCAGGCTTCGAAGAAAGACGTCCCCGCCGGGATCGCATCGCGCCAGAGGGCAAAGAACGCCTCTGCGTCGGAGATCCGTCCCTCGTCGAGGAGGGCGAGGAGCATGCGGACGGCTGCCCGGCCGACGGAATACGCGCTGCCGCCGTCGCCGAGGAGATTGCCCCAGCCGCCCGCGCGCAGGACCCGCATGCCGTGTTCCTGGTAAAAGACGGCCGATCCGGTCCCGCTGATGACGATCATGCCCGCCTCGTCGGTGCCGAAGTTCGCGTGGAGGGCGAGGAGCGCGTCGCTTTCCCTGGTGCTGCTCTGCGAGATCGGCGCAAGGCCTGCGTCCAGCGCGGTCATGGCGGGGGAATCCGGTTTCATGGCCGAGAAGCCCGCCGCACCGAGGGTGAGATGGAGGCAGGCGCCGCCGGTCAGAGCATGGGCCGCTTCGCTGCATCGCGCTGCCGCGTCGAGGATCGCCCGGACGGCGGCGTCGGGGGCATCGGCGAGGTTGCCCGGCCCCGCGAGGGCTTCGGATTCCGGGATCGGGGAGCCGTCGCCGGCACGGTACGCGAGCGCGCGGGTCTTGGTGCCGCCGGCGTCGATGCCGAGAAGATAGGCGGAGGTGGTTGTGTTATTCATAAAGCAAGAAAATGAGGGGAGAGGTGAGATGGAGATCCGCGGAGCGGATTTCGTCTGCCTATATCATAAGCGGCGGGCGCTTTAAAGTCAAGCCGGGGCGGGGAGATGACACAAAACTGTAACATTCTTCCGCCCTCCGGCCTTGACAGCGGGCGCGCGAGGTGGTAAAATGATAAAAAAGCAGCAGGGGGGCAGGCGCATGTATTATCTGATTCGCGAATCCCTGACGCCGTGCGCGCCGGAGGAGATCCGGACTGCGGGCGTGCAGTTCGTCGC
>JAFYBI010000300.1 GCA_017540285.1 Clostridia bacterium
ACGTCGCCGTCTCTCCAGCGGTGTCCGACGTGGCAGTAGCGGCCCGGTTCCGGGTCGTCGACTCTCTTTCCGTTCACGGCGATCGCCGTCTTATCGCTGAAATCCGGCACGCGGAACGAGATCGTGAAGTCCTCGGGGGCGGTCAGTCCGAGTTCCAGACGGATGCGGCCGTCCGCCGGGTATTTCGTGTCGCAGCGGATCGTGAGCGACTGGCCCGCGGGAGTCGTCGTTTTCGCCTCGCCGGGCAGGTAGAAGTTGACCGCCACGCCTCCGAGGGAGGTGAGGACGTTGTTCAGCGGGACGAGCGCGGTCCCGGCGGCGCCGATGCAGGCGCAGCAGCCGTAGTACGCCGTCTTGTCCTCCATCCACTTGAAGCCGCCCGTCTTGCGTCCGCGGATCTGCGCCAGCAGCGGGCTGTAGGAATCGAACGGCAGGCCGTAGTTCGTCTTGCAGCCGTAACTGTTGACCGCGCCGTAAAGGGCGTTGAAGGCGGAGCGTTCGATCTCGTCCGCGAAGAGGGATTCGCCCGTGAGCCAGAGCATCTGGGCGCAGAACTTCATCCACGTCACGGTGACGCAGGTCTCCTGCATGATGCCTTCGTATTTCGTGAAGGTCTGGCGGACCGCGCTGTGGTCGAGGAGCTCGTGCGTGCAGCCGCAGCAGCCGATGACGGTCACGTCGGAGGCGCGGAGCATGAGGGCGAAATTGCGGCAGGCGGTCAGCCACTTCGCTTCGTGCGTGACGCGGTAGTATTCGATCAGTCCCTCGAAGCAGGACATCAGCTCGTACGCCTTGTAGTCGGGATACTCGAACGGGAACTTTTTGCCCTCCAGCGCGATGGCGAAGATATTGCCGTTCTTCGATCCGCCGTGGTCGACGATATACTTCGCGAAGCCGAGGAGGCGCTTCAGTCCGGTGGCGTTGTACAGGCGGACGATCGGCTCGAGGATGGACGAGGAATTGATGCCGCCCCAGTTGCGGGAGGCGTCGGTGATCTGCTTCTTTCCCTCGCCGTCGCCGATGTGTTCGATGACGTAGTCCGCGTGGCGGACGCAGGCGGCGATGATCTCTTCGCGCAGGGCCTCGTCCCGGCAGATCTCATGGAAGTGGAGCATGCCGAGCAGGACGTACTTGCGGCCCCACAGGTCCCAGCCGTCCAGCTCCTTTTCGAGCGAGTAGGTCGAGAAGCGGCCGAGCTCGTCCTGCGCGGAAAGAAGATCCTTCACCGTGCCGGTGAGGACGGCGTAAAGCTCCTCGTCGCGGGTGTACTGATACGTCATACACGCGCCGCGCATCATCTTGCCCCAGTACTCGCAACGCCAGCCGAGGTCTTCGTCGTCCGGCGTCCCGCGGAACTGACGGACGAAGAGCTTCCACAGGTCCGCGTCCTTGAGCTGGATCTTCTCGATGAACCGCGCCGTCTCGTCCGCGATCCCGGCGTAGTCCAGCACCGCATCGCCGTCGACGAACAGCGAATCCGTGTCCGAGCGCGTGGCGTACTGCGGGTTGTCGGCATAATAAGCGTCAAGCATGGTGGTATCCTCCGTAAAGAGAGAATGATGATTTGTGGTTATGAGGTGTGCCCTGCCTTCCCCCTCGGGGAAGGTGGATCGCGGTGTAAAACGCCGCGAGACGGATGAGGAGCAGGAACGGCTTTATACGCGTTGGAACAAGGAGACGAATGATATCCTCGGCGGCGGTGCCGCCGGGGATGATATATTCCGCCTGCGGCGAAATATGATATCCCGCTGCGCGGGATTGACCTCATCCGGCGCTGCGCGCCACCTTCCCCGGAGGGGAAGGCGATACACTCTCACGCCATGGTTTCCAGCATTTTCAGCGTCACGGAATACTTCGTCGGGAGGCCCTTGTCGAAGGCCTCGTACTCGGCGACGGCGTATTCCGCCATGCGGTGGATCTCGTTGTGCAGCGAGCCGGCGATGTGCGGGGTGAGGATGACGTTCGGGAGCTTGTAGAGCTGGGAATCGGGCAGCGGCGGCTCCGGGAAGGTGACGTCGAGCAGCGCGAGTCTGCCCGGCTCCGCCTTCAGCGCCGCGATCAGGTCGTCCTCGACCACCTGCGCGCCGCGGCCGGTGTTGATGAAGACGGCGGTGGGGGACATGCGGTCGAAGCAGTCCTTGTTGAGCATGCCCTTCGTCTGGGCGTTGTTCGCAAGATGGTTGGAGATGACGGAGCAGCGCTCGAAGAGCTCGGTCAGCGGGACTTTTCTGACGCCGAGCTCGGCGGCGGTCTCGTCCGGCAGGAACGGATCGAAGACGAGGATCTCGATCTTGTCGAAGGTTTTCAGGCGGTTGATGACCATCTTGCCGATCATGCCGGCGCCGATGATGCCGACGGTCGTCTCGTAGTTGCCGGTCAGTCCGTCTCCCTTGGAGCGCTTCCAGTCCGGACCGGAGCCGGGCTTGTGCATGAGGGTGAAGAAGCCCTTGTTGGCGAGCACGATCTGCGCGACGGTGTATTCCGCCACCGGGACGCCGTTCGCCGCCCACGAGGAGAAGACGGCGATGCCCTTTTCGATGAACGGGCGCGCGAAGCCCTGTACGGATCCGGCGGCATAGAAGACCGCCTTCAGCGCCGGGAAGAAGCGGTCGATCTCGGCGGACGTGAGAGCGAGCATGCCCCACGTACTGAACAGGTACTCGATCCCCTGCGTCTGCTTCTCATACTGCACCAGATTCGCCTTGGTCAGCACCTCCGGTACGGGAAATTCCAGTTCCCCCTTCAGTTTCTCCACCAGCGCGGGGGTATACACGTCAAAATTCCTCACAGTCCCGATAAACGCGGCTTGTTTCATGATAAACCTCTCCCTTTTTTATTTCTATTCCTCTATACTCTATCACATTTGTACGGAAAATTCAAGACGGAAACGGAAAACACGGGAGAAATAGGCGGAGAAATTATGGCGGGAGAAAGCGCGCCTTCCGGCACAGCCGGAAACGTATGCGCCGAAGGCGCCGCGAGACGGATGAGGAGCAGGAACTGCTTTATACGCGAAAAAACCGAGCGCCTACGACAGGCGGGAAAGGGAAAGTCCTCATCCGACCTCGCTTCGCTCGGCCACCTTCCCCGGAGGGG
>JAFYBI010000301.1 GCA_017540285.1 Clostridia bacterium
AAGCGCGATATCGCCTACATACCCGACAACCCCGACCTCTATGACTACATGACGGGCATCCGGTTTTTGAACTTCGTCGGGGACATCTTCGGCGTGCCGGCGGACGTGCGGCAGGAAAAGATCCGCATGCTCGGAGATACCTTCGATCTGACAAAGGACCTCGCCCAGCCGATCTCCGCCTATTCTCACGGCATGAAGCAGAAGCTGGCAGTCATCTCGGCATGGCTGCACGATCCGAAGCTCATTCTGATGGACGAGCCGTTCGTCGGCCTCGACCCGAAAGCTTCGCATCTTCTCAAGGAGCTGATGCGCGAGCACTGTGACCGCGGCGGCGCGATCTTCTTCTCGACGCATGTGCTCGAGGTCGCGGAAAAGCTCTGCGACGAGGTCGCCATCATCAAATCCGGCCGCCTGATCCGCGAGGGCACGATGGAAGAGGTGCGCGGAGACGAATCGCTCGAAGCCGTCTTCCTCGAGCTGGAGGACTGAGCCATGCTGAAAGCGCTCTTTCAAAAGCAATTCCTCGAAACGCTCGGGCAGAACCTGATCCGCAATCGCAGAACGGGCAAAGCGCGGAGCCGCGGCGGGATCATCCTCTTCGCCCTGCTCTATGTCTTTCTCTTCGCGTGGTTCGCCTTCATGTTCGGGACCATTGCCTTCAACCTCTGCGGCCCTCTCGTCGAAGCGGGACTTGACTGGCTCTACTTTGCCATCATGGCGCTGCTTGCCGTCGCGCTCGGCGTTCTCGGCAGCGTCTTCAACACCTATGCCGCGCTCTACCGCTCGAAGGACAACGATCTGCTGCTCTCGATGCCGATCCCGCCGTCCGCCATTCTGCTGGTGAAGCTGTCGAGCGTCGCGATGCTTGCCTTCCTGTTCGTCGCGCTGGTCTTTCTGCCGGCGGTCATTGTCTACAATATCCTGGTCGGGGTCTCGTTCCCCGCGCTGCTGTTCCAGATCCTGCTGGTCATTCCCCTCGCCGCCCTGGCGACCGCGCTCACCTGCCTGCTCGGATGGCTTGTCGCCCTGATCGCGGTGCGGCTGAAGAACAAGACCTTCTGGACGGTCGCGCTGACTCTCTTTTTCCTCGGCATCTACTATTACCTCTACGGCACGGCGTACCGCCTCCTTGCTTCCCTCCTCGAAAACGCGGAGAAGGTCAGCAACGCTTTCCGCTCGTGGCTTTATCCTCTCTATGCGACGGGAAAAGCGGCCGTCGGCGATCCGCTCAGCTTTATCATCGTGATCCTCATCGCGGCGGCAGCCTTCGCGCTGACGTGGTACATCCTTTCCCGCACGTATATCCGGATCGCGACCGACAACCGGGGTGCGGCCAAAACCGTGTACCGGGAAAAACGCGCAAAGGTTTCGAGCGCACAGGGAGCGCTGCTCCGGCGTGAATTCCGCCGCTTCACCTCGAGCTCCGTGTACATGCTCAACTGCGGCCTCGGGATCGTCATCATGCTGCTCGCGCCGATCGCGGGGCTCATCAAGATGGGAACGGTCCGCGAGGTGCTCGGCATGTTCTTCCAGGGTACCGAGACGCGCGCGCTGATCCCGCTGATCCTGACCCTTATGATCTGCCTCCTCGCGACGATGAACGACATCACGGCCCCGTCCGTATCGCTCGAGGGACGTTCCCTCTGGCTCGTGCAGTCCCTTCCCGTCCGGACGCAGGATGTCCTCTCGGCAAAGCTCTGGCTGCACGTGATCCTCACTGCGATCCCCGTCGCGCTCGACGCGCTCATCTTCTGCTTCATCGCGCAGACGAGCATCCCGGAGGCCCTGGTTGTCCTCGCGGCGTCCCTCGCGTTCGTGCTCTTCACGGCGGCCGCGGGCCTCTCTCTCAACATCCTCATGCCGAACCTCAACTGGACGAACGAAGCGTTCCCGGTGAAGCAGAGCCCCGTCGTCCTCATCATGATCTTCGGCGCGTGGTTTGTTCTTGCGATCCTCGGCGGTCTCTATGCCCTGCTCGCGGGGATCCTCTCGCCCGTCCTTTACTTACTGATCGTCGCCGTCGTTCTCTTCCTCGGTTTCGTCCTGCTCCTGCTCTGGCTCCGAAAGGGCGGCGCGAAACGGTTTGAGGAGCTCGGGTGACAGTAATTTCCTTTCATAAATTCCTGCGCATTTGTTCACAATATGACCGGAACGGAAGCGTGCCGTTCTTCGAGATAGAGTGTCGTACGACAGCGGGACAGTCCGCGCGCTGGATCTGCCCCGTACATATCAGAGCGCCTGACGGATCTTCCCGAGGGCGCTCTTTTCGATGCGGCTGACATACGAACGCGAAATGCCGAGACGCTCGGCGGTTTCCCGCTGGGTCTGCGGATCGCCGCCGTCGAGGCCGTAGCGCATCACGAGGATCTCCCGTTCCCTGGCGTCGAGATTCTTCATGATATACGCGAGCGCGCCGGTGATCTTCATTTTCGCGTCGAGATCGTCGGCGATGGTATCCTCCATGCAGAGGACGTCCTCGTATGTCAGGGCGTTTCCCTCGCGGTCCGTATCGATGGTCTCGTTGATCGACACCTCGTTCTGCAGCTTCTTCTGCGAGCGGAAGTACATCAGGATTTCGTTCTGGATGCACCGGGCGGCATAGGTGGCAAAGCGTGCGCCGTTTTCGACGTCGAAGGAATCGACGGACTTGATGAGCCCGATCGTGCCGATGGAGATGAGATCCTCTTCTTCCGGAGAGGATGCGTAATACTTCCGCACGATGTGCGCGACGAGCCGGAGGTTGTGCTCGATCAGCCTGCCGCGGGCCTCGGCATCCCCGTGATGTCTCGCGCGGCGGAAGCATTCGGTCTCCTCTTCGCGGGAGAGCGGCGGCGGGAATCCGTTCGCGTTCGAGGACAGGATCAGCGCGGGAAATCCCTTCGGGAGACCGATCTTCGAGAAGAAGCTCAGCAGAAACGAAAACATAGGCGCCTCCTATTTGGTGTATGCCACCTTATGCCTTCGGCTGGAAAAAGATTCCTCTCATAAAGAAGCCGATTCGGGGCATCATACACTCGGAGCTTAGGAAAGGAGCCTGAACAAATGCTTGATCGAATTTCCCTGATCCTCGTCATCATCGGCGCGCTCAACTGGGGGTCCGTCGGACTGTTCCGCTTCGATATCGTGTCGTGGATCTGCGGCGGACAGGGATCCGTCCTCGCCCGTCTGATCTACACCCTCGTCGCACTCGCGGGCGTCTGGTGCGTTTCCCTTCTCTTCCGCGAACGGGATGAAGAATACGGAAGAGCGTAAATAACGGATTGCCGGACGGAGCGGAAACGCTTTGCCCGGTTTTTCGTTCGCGTTCACAATTTCCGCTTGCAATGCGCCGCCCCACCCGGTATAATGCTCGTATGAGATCCAATCCACCGGTCCGGAGGCCGCCATGAACCGCGACAAACATCTCTTTCTCGATTTTCTTGCAGGACGCGGGACCGTCCCCGTCCTCTTCGAGCCGTTTCTTTCGCGGCGTCATACGGAGACGCTGATCTGGCGGCGCGGTCCGAAGCTCTGGGACACTGCCGGCCATACGGTCTCCACCCTCGTTTCCCAGACGGAGCGGACCCGCGCGGACATGCTCCTCCTCGATTTTCGGCCGCTTTCCGTTGAGGAGAAGCGAGCCGCGGCACGGGAGCTCCGGATCGCGAGGGAGGAGAACCCGTTCCTCGGCTTCGGCTTGATCGGGGAAACGGATGAAGACGTCATCCTCGGCGAAGAGGCGGCGGACGCGCTCTGCCTCTATGGGACAAAAACGTCGGACCGGCTGCCCGTCATCCGCATGGACGGGACACTCCGGGATGCGATCCGGCGGGGCGACGCGGCATGGTTCGCCCAATCTGACGCGGAAGGCGCGCTGCGGGAGTCGGACGGCAGGATCCGCGTCTGCGGCGGGCTCGGGATCGACCGGCTCTCCAATCCGGCGGAGGTCTACGCACGCATCGAACGGCTGACGGCGGAATACGGCGCGGCATGGGCGGTCGGCTCGGGCGGCGTGATCCCGGAGGAGGATTATCTCGGGCTCATTGCCATGCTCGGCGCATACGCGAGAGTCCGCGACCGCGCGCCGCAAGTTTGAGCTTTTTTTGAACTTATTATAAATTTACATCCAACCGTCTTGCATCCCTTCCGGATTTGGGCTATAATGGTGCCAAGCATCAAGCAAAGGAGCGCAAATCCCATGTATTATTTTCTCGAAGCAGCAGGAACGGCGGCCGGCGGCGGCAGTCTCGTGAGCACCGTTTCCACGCTCGTCATGCTCGTCGCGATGGTCCTCGTGTTCTATTTCTTCATGTACCGTCCCCAGAAGAAGCAGGAGAAGGAACAGAACGACATGCGCAACGGTCTCGAGGTCGGCGATGAGATCACCACCATCGGCGGCATCATCGGCAAGATCGTCTCGATCAAGGACGAAACCGTCCTCATCGAAACCACCAAGGACTGCACCAAGATCCGCATCCTCCGCTCCGCCGTCCGCAACGTGGACGTTCACGCGGCCGACGCGGAGTGATCCCGCAAACCGAATACACGAGCCTACCGGCGCATAGAATCCCATGATTCCATGTTCGGGAGGCTTTTGTCATGAAAACGAAATCCGGAAAGGAACCGAAAAAGAAACGCGAGGGCTGGGTCCTCTCCGCCCTGAAGGGAGCCGGAGCCGGGCTCGCCGTGACGATTATCCTTCTGCTTCTTTTCTGCGCGATCCTCACGGCGACGGAGGATCCCGGGCCTCTCGCCGTACCGCTGTCGCTGGCGGCTCTCTATCTCGGCGGGATCGCGGCGGGGGTCGTCGGGGCGAAGCTCTCGCGCAGAGGATCGGCGGGAGGATTCACGGCGGGATGCGCCTTTGCCGCTGCCGCGCTGCTCGTGTCGCTTCTGCCCTGGCCTGCGTCCGCCTTTCCTCCGTCCGCCGCGATGATCTTTCTCGGGCTGCTGCTTCCGGCCGGTGCGCTCGGCGGGATCCTCGGGACGAAAAAACAGCAGAAGAGGCGGGCGAGAAGATAAAAATGAAGAAGAATCAGGAAATTTGACTAAAATGTGAATTTTCCTGATTATTTCATTTCACGATTGACAGCGTGATCTCCTCATGTTATAATCTCATTAGAGACAAACGCTATTTGTGAGAGGATTCTATGAAAGACCGGATCCGCCGCGCCTTCAACCGCCTCTTTTTCTACTCCTCCCGCCAGCTGTGGAGGCGATGGCGCACTTATCTCTCCGTGTTCTTCACTTCCATCTGCCTGCTCGCGCTCGTGATGTGCATTCTGGAGCTCTTCCAGTCTCTGATCATCAATCAGCACGAGCGCGACGCGAATGGAACCTGGCACGCCTGCTTTCTCGACAGCCCGAACGACCTCGAGGATAAGATCGAAAAGGATCCCGGCGTCAAGGATGCGTGGACGGTGACGTGGACCTCGCGTCTCGCCTCCTCCGAGGACGCCACCGCTCCCGGAAAGCTCTCCGTGCTGGATAAGGAGACCGAAGAGCGGTTCGCCGTCCGCTGGCTCTGGGGACACGCGCCGGAGAACGGGGAGATCGCCGTTTCGCGGCAGTTCTACGAAGCCTACGGCTGGATGGAGCCGGATGTCGTGAACGATTTCTGGTTCAAGGCCGGCGAGATGACCTACTGTCCCCTCAAGCTCTCCGGCATCTACATCGCGAACGACAAGAACATCGACTACGTATTCGTCTCGAAGAAGACCGCCGCCGAGATCGACCGGGAGACGGGCGCGCACCCGAAATACGACACGTATTTTCAGGTCGGGTATGTCTCCGACCGCTATGTCGCAAAGGTCGTCGACCGACTGTACCGGTCCTTTACGCTCGGGCCGACGGATGATCAGCAATTGAAGGATCCCGGGGCTGGGATTTATAATCAAGTCAGGAAGTATGCGGACTATCTCAACCCGATGATCAGCTCGCATAACAGCATTAACGCCGGGCTGTTCGATATCCGGGAAGAAGCGATCCCGACGGTGATCCTCATGCTCCCCGTGATCGCGATGGCCGCCCTG
>JAFYBI010000302.1 GCA_017540285.1 Clostridia bacterium
AGTATTTCGCCCCGAGCGCGACGAGTGTCAGGCAGAGAAATACCGGCAGGAACAGGGATTTGCGCATCTCGTAGCCGAACACGGACAGGGAGTGCACGCGGAAGCGGACAGTTCTCTGCGCTCTGCGGCAAAAGGGCATCCGCACGGGCAGCCGGAGAGAGAACGTGCGGTACGAATCCGCGCGCAGGCCGACGGCGAACGGCAGCCCCGCGAGCAGTCCGAAGAGGAGGAGTCCGAGCACGAGGAGGGCGGGGAGCAGACCGACGAGCAGGCCGCCGATATTCAGGGCGCGGTACCGGACGAACAGGAAGTCCCCGGCGGCGAGGTCCACGAAATTGAACGCGCGCAAATTGTAGAGCGGCGAATCGGTTTGCCGCCCGGAGAGCCAGTACCCCGCCGTGAGCAGGACGAGCAGGATTGCGTAGACCGGGAGCTCATGATCGAGAAGCTGTCCGAGAAAGACGACCGTCAGCGCGAACAGCAGAAACAGCGCAGCCTGCACCGAGACCGTCAGAACAAGGAGCTGCCCCACCGTCAGGGCGTAAGGACAGAATTCAAACGCGCCGAGCGCCTGGGCCGGCATGGAAAGCGGGGAGAACCCCCGTGTCACGGCGATCACGGCAAGCGGGGAGAGCGTGAAGGCGAGGGTGAGGGAGAGGGAGACCGCGGCGGCCGCGGCGAGCTTGACGAGGATGAGAGGCGCCGAGCCGCGCTTCGAGACGCGCAGGAGGCTCATGGTACGGTTTCGCTTTTCTCCGAGCCATACGCCGGAGAAGACCGTGAGAGAGGCAAGCGCGAGAAGGAGCGTCGGCGTGCGCATCGAGAAGTATTCGTTCCAGCCGAACTGTCCCTCGGCGGGGATCTCCGTGTTCGCGAGAGGGCGGTAGTGCAGGATCAGCTGCACCTGATATTCGTACACAAATGAGTCCTCTGCCACGTTGGGATCGCTCGCTCTTCTGACGGCGGAATCGATGACCCGCCGGATATCACGCCCGTAATTTTCAGACCGCTCCGTAACAGCCGCGGCGTCGCGGAACAGATCGGAATCCCCGTAGCCCGGCACCTCGATGAGGCGGTTTTCAAACTCCCCGGGCGCGAGCCTGGATGACTGCGCGCGCTGTTCATAGTCTGCGGCCAAAGCGTCGTATTCTGCGCGGTCATGGCGGTAATCGTCAAGCAGGGCGTTTACCGCGCCGCGCACATCGCCGCTGTTTTGCCACCACGATCCGGTCTCGACGGCGGTGACGGCGAGATTCGCAAACAGGAGCGCGGCGAGCAGGACGAGATGGAACCGCGTGCAGTATTTTGAAAGCTCATGACGAAAGAGCGGCAGCACCCGCCCCGTTTTCACGCGCCGACGAACCGTTTTTTCCGACAGGACGACGGACGGATCCGCCGCCTCATATTCTACGAGCTCCCTGTTTTGGATATAGGGCATCGCCGAGGCGATCAGCGCGTCCATTGCATCTGTTTTTTTCACGTCAGCCATCGAATTCATCCTCCGTCAACATCTTTTTCAGCGCGGTTTTTGCCCTTCTGAGCCTTGCGTTGACCGCGGTTTCCGAAATCTTCAGTCTCTCTGCAATGGTTCGGATACGCATGTTGTGGTAATATCTCAGAACGATCACGTCGTGCTGTTCGTCGCTCAGCCGATCGATATAAGAGGCGATCTGCCGGCTTCGTTCCTCGTTCAGCACAATGTTCTCCGGGATCGCGGAGTCATCCGGGATCTCCCAGGCGGGGCCGTCCCCCTCCTCGTTGCCGGCTGCGGGCAGGGTCTGCGGGAAGAAGGTCCGCTTTCTCCTGCTCTTTCGGAGACGGTCCTTCGCATTGTTCTTCGTGTAGATCACGAGCAGGCGGATTTTATCGCTCTCCGCGAGATCCCGGAAGTCGTCGGCATGGCGATACGCCTCCATAAAGGTATCGCTCACGGCTTCTTCCGCGTCCTCGCGGTTTCCGAGGAGGGAATACGCGATCGCGGTCAGGCGGTCCTTGTATCGCCCGATCATCTCGGCGAGCGCCGTTTCCCCGGGTGAATCAGGCGCGGTCAGGAAAACCGGCAGCATGGGCGTATCACCTCCTTTTGATCTCGCGCTTCATTTCAAGCATGTGTTTTGCTCAGCTCTTTTTCTCTATTTTATCATGAGTTTCACGATCTTTCAACCGTTATATCCTGCCGGACACTTTCATGCGCGGCGCGGGGCGGTCCGATATGCGTCTCACATTCCATAACGTAAATTACGGAAAAAACTTACTCAAAAACAAAAAAAGCTGAGATTTCAGCGAAAATGACAAATGGTCTTGTCTGATTTGGGCAAAACGACGAAATGCAGTGTCCGGCGGCTTTGCGCGCAATCAAGCGAAGGGAAAACAATGATTTCACCGCTCAGACAAAGAAAGCCACCGCAAGGAGAGGCCAGGGAACCACCGTCCGCCGGAGCAGGGAACACCCCACGTCGTAAACCGTTCCGCCGTATGAGGCACACCATCCCTTGCCATAACCTCCCGGCACACTCCCGCCCCGTCCCCCGAGAAATCCGCCGGAATCACCGTCCAAATTCTCACCCGCTGGTCTCCGCCCGTTTCCGCCCCTATCCGCTCGGCATTCCGGTATGGGTCACGGTATGGGCACTTAACCGACGACATGAAGCGTGACGCGGCGGACAAGATCAGCGGTGTGCTGAAGGGGGCGGTGTGATGAAGCGCGAAAAAAGGTCGAGCGGTGCTGTGATTGCACCGCTCAGGCAAAGAAAGCAGTTGAACCGGGCACCTTTTTCCCCGTTCAAATATGTGAAAATCATCCGTCCGAATGCGCGGCGTCCTCCCCAAACACATGGAGATAATAGTCCTCGAGCGTCGGGGCGACCGCACGGGCGTTGTCCTGCGGCTTCTCCTCGCAGAGCACGCGCAGCAGCACGTCGCCCGTCGTCTCGTCGCGGGAGATATTCGTCACACGGTATTCGTTCTGGAGTCTCTGCACGTCCTCCTCCGCGCACGGCACGAGCCACACGCCGCCGTCGATCTTTCGGAGCAATTCCGCGGGCGGGGCATTGTCCACGATGACGCCCTTTTTCAGCATGATGACGTCGCGGGCGATGAACTCCACGTCCGATACGACATGGGTTGCGATCAGGACGATCTTGTCGAAG
>JAFYBI010000303.1 GCA_017540285.1 Clostridia bacterium
CTTGGGTCCCGTCCGGAATGACAAAAAAGCAATCGGCCTCGCCGATATACAATCCGCAAGCGTCAGCGCGCATGCAAAAGAAAAGGCGTACCTTGTTCAGGTACGCACTTTCTGTATTGATGCCTTTCAAGAGAGAGGCTTTATCTCAATCTTCATCTTCGTGTACTGCATGTCCGTCCCGCGCAGCTCGACGAAATACTCCACCTCGAGGACCCCCCCGTGCAGGTACGTCACCCCCGTCGAGCACCGACGCCCCACTACCGCCAGCTCGAATGCCGCGTAGGGCGTCCGATACGCCGTCACATGCCGCACTCCCGGTTCGCATACGATCATCGACGAGATCGGCCCGAAGCGCGAAATGCTCACCACGTCCGGACGGTGCGAATTGAACGAGATCACCGTCCGCACCCCCTCCATCGGCAGCATCTCGTCATAGGAGACCGTGATCTCCAGCGACCCGTCCGCCAGCACCCGCTTCTCCATCTCCCCCGTCAGCCGCGCGATCAGATCGTCGTCGTCGTACGCGGGATCGCCGCCCTCTCCGTCCCGACGGAGAAGCTCCCCGATCCGCTCGAGCAGCTCGTCCAGCGTCTTCGGCAGATCGGCCGGATCCTCTCCCCCGTCCGGGTCTCCCGGATCTCCCGGGTCATCCGGATCGTCCTCCTCCGGCGGGAAGCCGTAACCGTCCGAATCCCGGTCGATCATGTCCTCGATCGCGTATTCGAGCGCCTCCGGATACTGCTCCGGCGTGATCGCCTGCTCCTGCTCCTCCCCGGCGGGATCGGTCTTTTCCTCCACGTACCGGTACGCCTCCCAGGCATCCCGGGCTCCGCCTCCCGCACCGGACGGGCCGAACAGCGAGGGCGCGCGCCCCGGGTCGAACCCGAACAGCGGCGTGACCAGCGACTGCCGCACCGTCATGGTGATCCGCACGGGCCGCGGCCCGTTTTCCGATAGCACTTCCATCTCAACCTCCTGTTTCTCCGGCTTCCCCGGCTCCCGCCTCCCGGGCCGCCGCTGCCGCTTTCGCCTTCGCCTTCGGGAACATCACCGCGCAGGCCGGGACGAGCAGCACGCACGCCGCCACCCACGCCGCCGGATTGGCGTAGCAGATCGCCTCGAACCCGAACGATTTCGCAAATACGAGCGCCACGATCCCCCGCGCCACCATCTCGAACGCCCCCGCGAACATCGCCGTGATCCCGTATTCCATCCCCTGCAGGGCAAAACGGCATACGATCAGCACGCCGAGCGGGACGTAAAAGACGCAGTTGATCCGGAGAAAATGCCGGATCACCCCGAGGATCTCCCCGAGCTGCGGATCCGCCCCGTCGAGGAAGATCAGCGAGAGATACGTCCCCCCGAAATACATGAAGACCCCCATCGCGACGCTGTATACGCACGCCGCCGCCATCGCCCCGCGGAAGCCGCCCTTCACCCGGTCGTACCGTCCCGCGCCCATGTTCTGCCCGATGAAGGTGGAGACAGTGACCCCCAGCGTGCCGAACGGCAGATGCACGAAGGACTGGATCTTGTTCGCCGCCGTCACCGACGCGATCACGATCGATCCGAGCCCGTTCACCGCGGCCTGGATGAGCACCGACCCGATCGCCGTGATCGAATACTGCAAGGCCATCGGCAGCCCCGAGAGGATCAGCCGCCCCGCGATCCGGGGATTGAAGCGCCTCTCCTCCCCCACCGGCTTCAGATCGGGATAGTTCTTCCGGATGTAGAGGAAGCACACCGCGGCCGACACGATCTGGGACACAATGGTCGCCGTTGCCGCGCCGCCGACGCCCAGCCCGAACCCGCCGACGAGGACCAGATCGAGCGCGATGTTGAGGCAGCTCGAACCCATCAGGATATAGAGGGGCGTGCGGCTGTTCCCCATCGCGCGCATCAGCCCCGCCTGCGTGTCGTACGCCACCGTCGCGGGGATCCCGGCGAAAATGACGCGCAGATAGCGGAACGAATCGGCGTAAATGTCCGGCGGGAAATCCATCGCCGTGAGGATCCGCCCCAGCAAGAGCGACGTCGCCGCCGTCAGGATCGCAGCCGCCCCCGCGCCGAGCAGGACGATGTTCGCGACGCAGCGGCGCAGAGCCGCCGGATGACGCGCGCCGAACGCCTGCGCCGCCGGGATGCAGAAGCCCGCGCAGATGCCGTTCACGAAGCCGATGACGAGGAACGTGATCGATCCCGTCGCGCCGACCGCAGCCAGCGCCCCCGTCCCGACGAGCTTCCCCACCACCGCCGCGTCTGCCATGTTGTAAAACTGCTGCATGACGTTCCCGCAGAGGATCGGCAGGCAGAAGCGCAGCATCAGCGGCAGGATCGGCCCGCGCGTGAGGTCAAGGGTCTTTGTTTTGCTGAAAGCCATGTCCCACTCTTTCTCTCCTCCCGCAGCCGGGGGGCGTTCTCTCTCTTTTTTTCTCTCTCCCCAAAGAAACGATCTGTCACAAATAAATGAGATACAAGATATATAATGATACTATATCTATTCTTTTTTACTCTCTATTTACTCTTTTGTTTTACTTTTTTGTTTTGATTCGCGGCCGGGATCCTGAACATCCGCCCGCCATAGCAACGCGCGTCACCCTAGGGCGAAGCCCGTGGCAATCCGTTCCCCCACACGAGGGGCCATGGAGAACGGCTGCTCATTTCGCAGAAGAGTACGGCGTCCCACGTCAGGGCCTTGAGGCCCTTCCTCGGAATGACACCATGGATGCATCAACGCGCGTCACTTCGCTCCCTGCCCTTCCCGCGCCTTCAGGAGGTTGTATCCGATCGCGCCGACGATGACGATCACCGCGCCGACGAGGGAAAGAGGCCCGATCCGCTCATGGACGATCAGGGCGACCCAGATGGGGTTGAGGATCGGCTCGATCATCGAGAGCAGCGAAGCCGTGAGCGGCGGGGTCGAGACAAGGCCCTCCGCCATGAAGACGTACGCCGCGCCGAACTGCACAAATCCGATCGCGAGGACGCCGAGCACCGCCGGGCCGCTCCATGTCACCGCCGGGGAGAGGAGCCACGGCATCCCCACGACGGCCCCGAAGACGCAGCCGAAGAACACCGAGGAGAGGTTGTCCGACCCTTCCCACTGCTTCATCATGAAGACGCCAGCCCACGTGACGCCGGACAGCACGGCGAGGATATTGCCGACGAGCGCCCCGCCCCCGAGCGAATCGAGGAAGAAGAGGACAGCCCCGCAGAGGAGCACCGCCGTCGCCGCGAGGTCGATCTTCGTCGGGCGGACCCGGAACAGGACGGCCATCAACAGGATGATCCACACCGGCGCGGTGTACTGGAGAAGGATCGCGTCGGCGGCCGTGGTCATCTTCGTCGCAAGGACGTACAACGTGGACGTCGCGCCCATCGCGAAGCCGCCGAGCAGCACGGCCCGGTTCACGACGAGGCGGTGGCGGCGCAGCTTCATGTAGGAGAGCAGGATCGCGCCGGCCAGCACGGACCGCGCCGCGCCGATGGCCATCGGATGCCACGGGACGAGTTTGACGAGCATCCCGCCGAGGGAAAAGAGGAGGGCAGCAGCGAGGACGCAGAGCGCGCCGCGGCCGGGCAGTGCCCGGGGACAGGAGGCGGGCTCACCGGGCAAGCCCGCAGGGGCATGTTCGGGTTGAGCCGCGCTCTGCATTTTGCCGGGCTGCGGTGCGCTTGGCTGCGCCGGGCTTTGATTCACAAAGGACATGCGGAAATACCTGATTTCTTATTTGTTTTCTGTTTTTTTCTTCTGATTGCACGCTGACGCTTGCGGATGCCATGTTTCCGCACCATCCGTGCAGGAGAGAGGTAGAAAGCCCTTCGGGGCTTTCAGGGATCGCCTGCGCGGCTGGCGGACAAGAGGGCTCCGGAGCCGCCCTCTTAGGTGCGCCGCAAGGCAATATTCAATGGGAGAAAGCTCCGCAGAGCTTTCTCTGACCTTTTCCTCTCCTGCATAAAGGAGATAACCTGC
>JAFYBI010000304.1 GCA_017540285.1 Clostridia bacterium
GGTGTGCTCCTTGACGTAGGTCTGGATCTCCTTCACCAGCTCCGGCGTGCCCTCCTTGCCCTTCACGAGGACGACCGTCGCCTTGACGATCTGGCCGCGGATCTCGTCCGGGACCGCCGTGATCGCGCATTCGAGGACATAGGGCAGTTCCATGATGACCGATTCGATCTCGAACGGGCCGATGCGGTAGCCGGAGGACTTGATGACGTCGTCGATGCGCCCGACGTACCAGAAATACCCGTCCTCGTCGCGCCATGCGGTGTCGCCGGTGTGGTAGTACCCGTCGTGCCATGCCTCGCGGGTCGCCTCCTCGTTGCGGAAGTAGCCCTTGAACAGGCCGCAGGGGACGCCGTTCGTCGTGCGGACCACGATCTCGCCGGTCTCGCCGACGTCGCAGCTCTTCCCTTCCGGCGTGACGATGTCCACGTCGAACAGGGGGGACGGATGGCCCATCGAGCCGGGCTTCGGGGTGTCGCCGACGAAATTGCCGATCACAAGCGTCGTCTCCGTCTGGCCAAAGCCCTCCATCAGGGAGAGCCCGGTGTATTCCCTGAACTTATAGAACACCTCGGGATTGAGCGCCTCGCCCGCGATGGTGGCGTGCTTCAGGGAGGAGAGATCGTAGTTCTCGATGCCCGCCTTGATGAAGAAGCGGAACATGGTCGGCGGCGCACAGAAGGTGGTGATGTTATACTGTTTGAAGAGCGGGAGGATGTCTCCTGCCTCAAATTTGTCGAAATCGTACGCAAAGACGCAGCTCTCGCAGAGCCACTGCCCGTAGAGCTTTCCCCAGAGCGCCTTTCCCCAGCCGGTGTCGGAGATCGTGAAATGGATGCCCTCCGGGTCGGCGTTGTGCCAGTAGCGTGCGGTGATGTAATGGCCGAGCGCGTACTTGTAGCTGTGCGCCGCGATCTTCGGATATCCGGTCGTGCCGCTCGTGAAGAGCATGTACATGGTCTCGTCGCCGCAGGCGCTCATCCGGCGCTCAAAGGTGTCGGGGAAGCGCATGAATTCCTCGTCGAAGGCGTGCCAGCCGTCGCGTTTCCCGTTCGCGATGATCTTGATGATGTCCTGTTCGACGAGCTTTTCGGCGTTCTCCGCGTGCATCGCCGTCTGGCCGTCCGCCGTGCAGACGATCGCCTTCACGGACGCGGCGTTGTAGCGGTACTCGAAGTCGTGCTCGACGAGCATGTGCGTCGCCGGGATCGCCACCGCGCCGAGCTTGTGCAGCGCGATCGAAGCGATCCAGAACTGCCAGTGCCGTTTCAGGACGAGCATGACGGTGTCGCCCTGCCGGATGCCGAGGGACTCGAAATAGTTCGCCGCGCGGTTCGAGAGGAGGGAGATGTCGCGGAAGGTGAAGCGGCGTTCCCGCTTCTCGCGGTCGAGGTGCAGCAGCGCGACCTTGTCGGGGGTCTTCGCGGCGATGGCGTCGACCGTGTCATAGGCAAAATTGTAGCGGTCGGCGTTCTTGAAGCGGATCTCCCTGAGCTTGCCGTTTTCCTCGATGCAGTCGATGAAGCGCAGGGCGACGGGATCGGGCGGGAGCTTCGAGAGCCTGTTCTCCGCGACCTCTTCCCTCTCGGGCTCCTCCGCCGCGGTATCCGGGTAATCGTATGCCGGCGCGCCGTTCGAGATGGTCACGGCAAGGAAGGTGCAGTCCTCCTCCCACGCGATCATGCCGTGCGGCTTCGAGCTGTCGTAGTAGATCGAGTCGCCGGGGCCGAGGATCTCGGTGTGTCCGTCGACGGAGACCTTCAGCTTGCCCGTGAGGATGTAGTCGTATTCCTGACCGTCGTGACTGGAAAGGCGGATCGGGGCGTCCGCTTCGGCTGGGGTGTACGGCGCGCGCACGAAGAAGGGCTCGGCAATCTTGTCCTTGAAGAGCGGCGCGAGGTTGTTGTATCGGAATCCCTTTCTTCTGGCGATGGGAAGGCCGCCGCCCGCGCGGGTCACGCTGTATTCCTTCAAAGTCGGACTCGAACCGGCGAGCAGATCGGTCGTGTCGATGCCGAGCCGTGCCGCGCACTTGTAGATGAAGGTGAACGAGAAGTCTGCCTCTCCCGCCTCCAGCTCCCGGTAGTGCTCGAGGGTCACGCCCGTGCAGGACGCCATCTCCTCCTCGCCGATCTCGCAGATCAGGCGGGTCTCCCGGATCCGGTTCGCAACTTCTTTGATGATGCTTTCCATGGGGTTCTCCTTTGATTGACGGGCGACAAAAAATCCGCCCCAAATCCTTTGAGACGGATAGATGTTATCCGCGGTACCACTCAAATTGCGCTCGCGCGCCGCTCTGCGGACTCCTGCAAGTCCCGTGCCTCTTACGCTGCACCTGCGGGGAATCATTACTCACCCCGGACGGGGTTTTCCTTTCCCGACTCAGAAGGGATACGCGCCGCTCCGCCCCGTCCGCATTCCACCGCCGCGGGCTCTCTGTATGGACGCTATGACCGACGCGCGTCTTCGTCACAGTCTTTTCGCTTTCGCTTGATGCATTATAGCATGCCGCGGCGGTTTTGTCAATGGGGTCGCATGAAAAAACATGCACCGGATTTGTGCACCGCCGGGCCGGTTTTTCGTCGGAATACACGCCGAATGTTCACCCCTTGATCGGTTTTTCTCCGGCAGAATCTCCGAGGAATTTCGCCGCGGAGGGCAAATCCTCGCGGGTTGTTCTTGCAATCGGCACGAAAGTATGCTATACTGTTTCCGGCAATCTTTCACAAAAAGGAAGTGTATCATGAACAATCCCACCTATATCGAGCGGACATACCGCAAGTTCGAGAGCGCCCTGAATCTCTACGCGAACCGGATCGTCAAGACCGTCGGCCGCGCGGACAGCGTCCTCGGCTATGAGACCCGCGAACACCTCCGCCTGCCTCCCGCCGCTTCCGCCATGAAACCCCTGGAAAACGGCGCGGTCTGGGGCGAGGAATACGGCAATCTGTGGCTCCGCGCGACCGTGACCGTCCCGGATGCAGCCGACGGACAGATCCTCTGCGCCATCCCGGACGCCGACGCCGTGGAGATCCTCTGCTACCGCGGCGACGTCCCCGCCGGGATCATCAATTCCAAGAACAACTTCATCGGCGGGATGCACCCCTGCTTCTTCGTCACCTACGACGCGAAGGCGGGCGAGACCTTTGATCTCGCGTTCGAGTGCTACGCCGGCCACACCTGCTTCGGCACCCAGCCCTACGACCAGTACGGACGGGACGAATCGAAGCCCGACACGTTCACGCACACCTACCGCGGCATCCGCCTCTGCGTGATGGACACCCTCCTGCGCGACTTCGTCTTCGATCTCGCGACGGTGCTCCAGCTCGTGAAGCTCCCCGGCGAGAATTTCGTCGCGATGAAGGCGCATGAATGCCTCATGGACGCCTTCCCGTATCTGATCGGCGACCCGCTCGCCGCGGACGAGGAGGAGATCCGCGCTTCCCTCGAGGAGATCAGACGCCGGCTCGCCCCCGCACTCGAAAAGACCGGAGGCGAGGCGTCCCGCGGAAAGATCGGCGTGATCGGACACTCTCACATGGACACCGCATGGCTCTGGCCCGTGTCCGAGACGATCCGCAAGTGCGCCCGGACCTACGCGGAAGCGCTCAACCTGATGGATTTCTATCCCGAATACACCTTCATCCAGTCCTCCGCCCTGCATCTCGACTGGATGCGCGAATACTATCCCGATATCTTCGAGGGGATCCGCGCGCGCGTCGCCGAGGGACGGTATGAGCCGAACGGCGGCGTCTGGGTCGAATGCGACTGCAACATCACGGGCGGCGAGGCGATGGTCCGGCAGTTCCTCTACGGACAGCGGTTCACCGAGAAATACCTCAACTACCGCTCCGATTCCTTCTGGCTCCCGGACACCTTCGGCTACAACGGCGCGATCCCGCAGATCATGCAGGGGTGCGGTGTGAAGTACTTCTATACGACGAAGATGAGCTGGAACGACTGCAACCAGTTCCCCGCCGACACGTTCCTCTGGCGCGGCATCGACGGGACCTCCGTCATCACCCACCTCAACCGCATGCACCTGATCCCGGACGTCGAGACCCTCACCGAATGCGTCGGCGAGATCCGCGACAAGAAGTCGAGCTGCCAGCGGCTCGTGGCATACGGCTACGGGGACGGCGGCGGAGGACCGACCTACGGGATGCTCGAATTCCTCAAACGCGCCGTCGATCTGCCCGGCATGCCCGAGATCGAGCCCACGACGGCCAGCGCGTTCATGCATTCCCTCGAAGAGCGCCGCGACCGGCTCCCGACCTACGACGGCGAACTCTATCTCGAATTCCACCGCGGCACGCTCACGCAGATGCACATGGTCAAGAAGGCCAACCGCAAGACCGAGATCGCACTCTACGAGATGGAGCTCGCAAACGTCCTCGCAGGCCTCCCGACGGCGGAGAACCACGACGAGCTCTACAAGGTCCTCCTCAAGAATCAGTTCCACGACATCCTTCCCGGCACCTGCATCCCGCGCGTGTATGAGGTCTACGAACAGGAAATGACCGAGGCGAACCGTGCGATCGCGGAGAACACCTCCTCCTTCCTCGGGACGATGGCGAAGGACGAGGCGGACGCCGTCTCCGTCTTCAATCCGCTCGCGTTCGAGGTCGAAACCGCGGTCTCCGTGAAGGGCGACGTCTCCTTCGGGAACAAGGTCACCCAGACCTACGAAGATCAAAACGGCGAGGCCGTCACGGTCTTCCGCGCCGCGCTCCCCGCCCTCTCGTCCGTCACGCTGAAAAAGGCCCCGAAGACCGAGCAGAAGAGCCGCTTCGTGCGCGAGGGCAGCGTCCTCACCACACCCTACTACACCGTCACGCTTGACGAAAACGGATACATCTCCTCCCTCGTCGACCGTCAGGCGGAGCGCGAGATCGCCAATCTCGCTGGCGCGCCTCTCGGCACCCTCTGGATCGGCGAGGACATGCCGACCGCTTACGACAACTGGGAGATCGAGGACGACATCTTCAAGAAGATGAAAGCCGTTCCCGCACAGTCCGTCGAGGTCGTCTCCGACGGCGCGGTCGAATACCGCATCCGCGCGACCTTCGCACTCGGCCGCAAGTCCAAGGCGATCCTCGACACCGTGTTCTGGGCGGGCTCCCGTCAGATCGACTACGAGCTCACCGTCGACTGGCACGAGCGTCATCAGCTTCTGAAAGCGGGCTTTGACGTCAACGTCCGTTCCGCGTTCATGAAGAACGAGATCCAGTTCGGTCACGTCGACCGTCCGACCACGCGCAACACCACGCTCGAGAGCGCGAAGTTCGAGGTCTGCAACCACAAGTGGACCGATCTCTCCGAGACCAACTACGGCGTCGCGGTCCTCAACGACTGCAAGTACGGCATCTCCTGCGAGGGAAGCGATCTCCGCCTGACCCTGCACAAGGGCGGCTGCCGTCCCGACCCGTTCACCGACAACGGCGTGCATACGATGAAGTACGCGCTCCTGCCGCACGTCGGGCCGTTCAACGCCCTCTCCGTCGTCCGTCCGGCATACGCCTTCAACCTCGATCCCATCGTGCTGGACGGCAAGGCGCTCTCCGTCCCCGCACTCTTCTCCCTCGACCGTCCGAACATCCTTGCGGAAGCCGTCAAGAATGCCGAGGACCGGGAGAACGCCTTCGTGATCCGCCTGTACGAAGCGGAGCGCAGCGCGACCAAGTGCACCCTCTTCGTCCCGGACGCCAAGCGCGTGGTCCTCACGAACATGCTCGAAGAGGAGATCGAAGAACTGCCGCTCGAGGACGGGCGCGTGACGCTTTCGTTCCGTCCGTTCGAGATCAAGACCATTCTTGCGGAGCGATAAAATGACGTATAAAACCGAACTGCACTGCCATTCGAAGGACGCCTCCGGCTGTTCCCACGAATCGGTCGAGGGCATCTGCGAAAAATACCTGAAATACGGCTACACGACGGTCTGCCTCACGAACCACTTCACGCCGGAGGGGAATTTCCTCGATCCGGCAGAGTGGGCCGCAAAGGTACGCCGCAAGTATGCCGCCTGGGAGAAGCTGAAGGCCTGCGCAGACGGCCGCCTCACGATCCTCATGGGCCTCGAATTCCGCTTCGTGCAGAACTCGAACGACTATCTGGTCTTCGGATTCGACGAGGACTGGCTCGTCTCGCACACCGGAGAGATCCTGAAGATGGGCGTGCGCAGGTTCACCGAAATGGCGCGGGCCGACGGGCTCTTCACGATCCAGGCGCACCCGTTCCGCCACGGCATGGTGGTGACGGACGCGAACGCAGTGGACGCGATCGAGATCTACAACGGCCATCCCGGCCACAATTCGAACAACGACATCGCCGAAGCGTGGGCGAGGAAGTACGGCAAGATCATGACCGCCGGCACGGATCACCACAACCCCGACCACATGCCGGATGCCGGGATCCGCACGGACTTCCCGATCACGTCGGAAAAGCAGCTGATCGAAACGCTGAAAAGCGGAAACTTCACCCTCATCCGCGGGAATGAAGACGCGATGAACTGAACAAAACCCGCCGCAGGATTCGACCGGAATCCCGCGGCGGGTCTCTTTATGCTTCTGTTTTTTCCAGCCGCGCGATCCGTGCTTCGATGGCAGGGATCTCGTCCCGCCGCTTCTCGTACACCGTGCCGGTGAAGTACGCGACGTTCACGTCCTCCCGGAACGCCTCGATCACGGCCTTCGCGCACCGCAGCTGGGCAAGCGCCATGTTCTTCTCTCCCTTCTCTTCGTAGAAATCGGCGAGGAGGAGCAGCATGTCGATCGTCCAGTCGGCGGACAGGCGCTTCTGCTTGTGCGCGGGTTCGAGCCGTTCGTCGCCCCGGAGCATTTCTGCGTCGAGCTGGAGCCGCGTGAAATAGATCTCCGGGATGTGTCCGAGCGCGTCCTTCATCATCGCGTATTCGCCGAGGGACTCGTACGCCTGCGCCATGATGCGCCATGCGTCGAGCCGGATGTCGTCGTATTTGGTCCCTTCTGCGAGCGCGCGGCAGATCGAGATCGCCTCGGGAGCGCGCGCGGGGACCGGGATCACGCAGAGGAGATTGTTGAGAAGGATGTCGTTGCCGGGGAACTGCTTCAGGCCTTCCCGCAGGATCGCCTCGGCCTCCTCCGGGTGCTCGTCGCGGATCTTCCACGCTTCGCGGCAGATCGCCATGACCTTTTCCTCGGTCTCATAGACGTTGAAGTCGAAGAGCTCGTCCGTCGAGACGCCGAAAAAGGATGCGATGGCGGGAATGGCCGCGACGTCCGGCATCGTCGTGCCCTGCTCCCATTTCGAAACGGCCTGGAACGTCACGCCGAGGGCGGTCGCCAGCGTCTCCTGGGACAGATTTTTCTGTTTCCGGAGGGTCCGGATCTTTTCTCCGATTCTGATTTGCATGATTGCCTCCCTTATGGGCTGAATTCGGCGCGCGCTCACCGTGCCTTCATTGTAGCACAGCCCGTCAGAGAACACAATAACGCGGATTTTGAGAATTCTTCAACCGGCGGTGGAATCGAAGCGGATCTCGTCGGGATCGAGTTCGGCGGGGAGACGGAGATAGAAAACTTCATTTTCCCCGACGGTGAAGCGCGCGCGGGAGGTCCCGGCCAGAAGATCCTGCGCAGGCACGGGAAGCGCCGCGGTCAGCGTTCCGCAGCGGGATGCCGCGACGAGCACCGAATCCCCCGCCCCGTCCTCCGGCAAGCGCAGGTAAACGAACGCGTCCGGCGTCAGCGAGAGGATGCGGAAGCGCCCGCCGTAAAAGACCGGCTCATCCCGGCG
The DNA here is from genome assembly GCA_017540285.1 of Clostridia bacterium. Lineage (GTDB taxonomy): Bacteria > Bacillota > Clostridia > Oscillospirales > CAG-272 > UMGS1696. Next base: position 7,771 of record JAFYBI010000304.1, read on the forward strand.
CAGGCATCCGAAGGCGCGATAGACGGCGAGAAGCTCCCCGTCGATCCTGCCCCACGGGAACGGGCGGCGGCAGAACGGATCGCGGTAGCCCTCCATCCCCGCCTCGTCGCCGTAGAAGACGCAGGGGACGCCGGGCAGGCCCGCGAGGATGCCGAACGCGAGCCGCAGGAGTTTCTTCGCGTGCGCCCGCTCTTCCCGCGTCATCTTCATGTCCGCGAGCTCCGCGTTGGTGTGGTCCCCGGTCACCTCGCCGCCGAGAAGGGTGAGGATGCGCTCGGTGTCATGCGTGCCGAGAAAGTTCAGCAGATTGTCCGACGCTTCCTTCGGATACCGGCGGTAGAGCCCTTCCGTCGCATGCCGCAGCGGTTCGCAGTCCCCCGTCTTCACATATCCGATCAGGGCGGCGCGCAGGGGATAGTTCATCACGGAGTCGAGCTGCGCCCCCGTGAGATACCGTCTGCGCCTTCCGTAGCTGATCTTGTCCGACGCGTCCTCCCAGACCTCGCCGAGGATCACGGCGTCCGGATCCTGCCCCTTCACCGCGCGGCGGAAATCGTCGAGGAATTCGTCGGAGAGCTCGTCCGCGACGTCGAGCCGCCAGCCCGCGATCCCCGCGTTCATCCACTTGTCGACCACGCGTCCGCTGATAAAGCGGCGGTAGGAGGGATCCTCGCTGTCGACCCGCGGCAGGGTCTTGACGCCCCACCAGCACTCGTAGTCGTCCGGAAACGCGCGGAAGCGGTACCAGTGCGCCCACGGGGAGCGTTCGGACTGGTACGCGCCGACGGTCGGATAGTGTCCCTCGCGGTTGAAGTAGACGGAATCGGAGCCCGTGTGATTGAAGATGCCGTCGCAGAGGATCGCGATCCCGCGCTTTTCCGCCTCCCGGCAGAGCGTCTTCATATCGGCGTCGGTGCCGAACATCGGATCGATCCTGAGATAGTCGCCCGTGTCGTACTTGTGGTTGGACGCCGCCTCGAAGACCGGGGACAGATAGATCGTCCGCACGCCGAGGGACGCGATGTAGTCGAGCTTTCCGGTGATCCCCGCGAGGTCGCCGCCGAAGAAGACGTTGTTCGCGACCTGCGCGCCGGGATATTCGCCGAACTGCGGGGTGCCGCCGTCCCAGTCGGGATCGAGAACGGCGCCGGGCTTGGCCTTGGCACGTCCGGATTTGGCGAACCGGTCGACGAAAATGTGATAGACCAGCCCCTCGCGGAAGCGGGACGAGGCGTGAAAATCCGGGCGGTACAGCAGAAGCTGCCGTTCGCCGACGTAGTTCGAGAGCGCGTCAAGCTCGGTCGGACGTTCTCCGCCGAAGACAAAGCACGACCCGTCCGCGAGCTGCACCGCGTAGTGATAGTAATACAGGCCCTCCGCGCCGTCCTCCGACGCCAGATCACGCGCGAAATCGAGCGTCAGGAGCCAGTCGGAGACGTCGCCCTCCCCCGGCACGGGGCGCATCGGGAAGGTGAGGAATTCCGTATGCCCGGTGTTCCATGCGTCCCGGTGGATCCCCATCGCCGCGGCATGGACCCTCGCGCCGTGCGGAAGAATCAGGCGCAGGGTGAAATCAAGCGATACGTCGGCGTCAAAAGCCCCGAGTTCGTTTACCCGGAGCTTTTTTGTTCTGTCAAATTTATACTCGTACGCTTTCATCGGATCATTTCACCGGCGTCAGGTGCCAGATGTTGTCGGCATATTCGCGGATCGAGCGGTCTGAGGAGAAGAAGCCCGCGCCTGCGATGTTGATGAGGGATTTCTTCGTCCAGGCGTCGGCATCGTGATAGGTCGCGATCATGCGGCCGTACACCGCCATATAGGAATCGTAGTCCGCGAGGCACATATACGGATCCGGCACGCCGTGGGAATACAGGAAATAATTCACCATGTCCGTATAGTTCCAGCCGTTGAAGGTCCCGCGCATGCGGTCGATGGTGCGGCGGAGGCGTTCGCTGTTCATATAGTAGTACTGGGACGAGTAGCCCTGCTTCCAGAGATCGTCCACCTCGTTCGCGCGCAGGCCGAAGATATAGATGTTCGCGTCGCCGACCGCGTCCCGCATTTCGACGTTCGCGCCGTCGAGCGTGCCGAGGGTCAGGGCGCCGTTGACCATGAACTTCATGCAGCCCGTGCCGCTCGCTTCCTTGCCCGCGAGGGAAATCTGCTCGCTGATGTCCGAGGCCGGCATGAGAAGCTCCGCGGAGCTGACGTTGTAGTCCTCGAGGTACACAACGCGCAGCAGGTCGCGCACCTTCGGATCTCGTTCGATCTCGCGGCCGAGGTCATAGATCAGCTTGATGATGTTCTTCGCCATATAGTAGCCCGGCGCGGCCTTCCCGCCGAAGATGAACGTCGTCGGGGTCCAGTCGCCGTTCGGATTCTCGCGGATCTCGTTGTACAGGGTGATGATCTTCAGCACGTTCAGAAGCTGTCTCTTGTACTCGTGCATGCGCTTGACATGCACGTCGAAGACGGATTCCGTATCGAGCGCGACGGAGAAGCGGTCATAATAGAACTTCGCGAAGGTCGTCTTGTTTTCATGCTTGATCGCGCGGAGCCGTTCCCGGATCCCGGCGTCGTCCGCGTACTCTTTGAAGCCTTCGAGGAGCCCGAAATCCTTGCGGTATTCCTCGCCGATCGTCTCGTCGAGCAGGGCGGTCAGTCCCGGGTTGGAATAGCAGAGCCAGCGGCGCATCGCGATGCCGTTCGTCACGTTGGTGAACTTGTAGGGCATCGCCTTATAGTAGTCGTGGAAGATCGTCTTCTTCAGGATGTTCGAATGCAGGGCGGAGACGCCGTTGACCGTATGCGCCGCGGCGACGGAGAGGTTCGCCATGCGGACCTGCGAATACCCGATGACGGCCATGCGGGAGATGCGGTCCCAGTCGCCCGGGTACATCGTCCAGAGATCGGCGCACAGACGGCGGTTGATCTCCTCGACGATCATATAGATGCGCGGCAGACGGAGCTGGAAGAGCTGGACGTTCCACTTTTCGAGCGCTTCGGGCAGGACGGTGTGGTTGGTGTAGGACACCACGCGGGTCACGATGCTCCACGCCGCGTCCCAGCCGTAGGAATACACATCCATGAGGATGCGCATGAGTTCCGGCACGACGAGCGCGGGATGCGTGTCGTTGATGTGGATCGCGACCTTGTCGGCAAAGTTGTAGAGGGAGCCGTAGGCGGCGAGATGGTCGGCGATGATGTACTGCAGGGACGCGGAGACGAGGAAATACTGCTGTGAGAGACGCAGAAGCTTTCCTTCCTCGTGGTCGTCCGAGGGATAGAGCACCTTCGAGAGGACCTCGGCGTTCGCGGTCTGCTGCATCGCTTCGATATACTGCCCCTGCGAGAACAGGTTCATGTTGAAATTGGTCGTCTCGACCGCCTTCCAGAGGCGGAGGACGTTGACCGCCTCGCAGTCGGCGCCGGAGATCATCATGTCGTACGGCACCGCGCGGACATCCTTGTAGTTGTCATAGACGATGGAGCACTTGCCGTCCTTCCACTCCTCGCGGACCGTGCCGCCGAGGCGGATGTTGAAGGCCTTATCCGTCCGGGGAACGAGCCACGTGGAGCCCTCGTTCATCCAGACGTCGGGAAGCTCGACCTGGTTGCCGTCGATGATGCGCTGTTTGAACAGGCCGTACTCATAGCAGATCGAGAATCCGGTCGCCGGATAGTCGAGCGTGGTGAGAGAATCCATGAAGCAGGCGGCAAGCCGTCCGAGACCGCCGTTGCCGAGACCGGGATCCGGCTCGATCTCGTAAATCCTGTCGAGATCGTGTCCCATCTCCCGGAGGGCGGCGCGGTACTCGTCCTCGATGCCGAGATTCATGAGGTTGTTTTTCATCTGGCGTCCGACGAGGAACTCCATGCAGAGATAGTACATCCTTCTCGGATGCGCGCGCTTGATCTTGTCGTGGAAGAC
>JAFYBI010000305.1 GCA_017540285.1 Clostridia bacterium
ATAAGGGAATCGAAACGGGGCTGTCGCATTCACTCCAAGAAACGGAGAAATGCGGCAGCCGTTCTCTTTCCATAGCGCTTTCGGCGTTCTTTTTCTCCTTTATCGAGGAGAAAAAGAACCAAAAAGAGGAACTCTCTGGAAGTTTTGGGTATTCCGCACTCTGCGGAGTGCGGGTCAGGGCGCTGCCCCTGGACTGAGGATGCTGCGCATCCTCGGACGCCATTTTGGAAAAGGCGGGCGAAAACTTTTGCCCTATTTGCGACAGCCCGCATGGTTGACAACAGCCCGTCATCCGGAGATGGCGGGCTGTTTGTTTTGTCGGGTTTCCTTTTTCGGAAAAGCGATGCGTTATCTTCTCTTCGCGATCCACGCGGAGCCGAGGAGCGTGACGAGCACGATCAGGCCGCCGCCGATCATGGAGCCGCAGCCGGACTTCGCAGTCTCGGCGGGCTTCTCTGCCGGGGTCTCCGCGGGTGTTTCCGCCGGGGCCTCGGGAGCGGGTTCTTCCGCCGTCGGTTCGGGCTCCGCAGCCGGTTCTTCGGTCTTCGCGGGCTCTTGTGCCTTGGGTTCTTCGGCGGGCTTCTCCTCCTGCTTGAACGGGAGGTCGAAGGTCGTATCGATCAGTTCGTCATTGGTGCTGACGGCAAACACCTTGATCAGGTGATCGCCTGCGCCGAGCCCGGATACGTCGATTTCGATCTCGAAGCCCTCCGCCTCTTCGCTGATCGCCGCCTTCACGTCGGGACGGTCCACGATGTAGTCCTCAGACTTGACCGGATCGCCGCCGTCGAGGGTATAGGCGAACGCCGTGATCGGCGTGCTGATGTACGCCCAGCCGCGGACCATGAGCTGCTCGATGTAGGAGCCTTCGATCGGGTTGCTCGCGAGCCACGCGTCCGCGCCGCCGTTGACCATCTGCTCGTAGTCAATGTAGATGTTGTCCCAGGATTTGCTGAGGAGCTTTGTCCCGCCGCTCTCGGCCGGAGCCTCCGGTTCCGCAGCGGAAGCCGTGCCGGCGCCGCCGAGGGTCGCGAAGCCCCAGCACGCGGAGTTGTTCGAGGCGTCGTCGGTCTCGTCGGACCAGCCGAGGCAGTAATCGCGGGTCCCGCCGGGGATCGAATCGTTGTACTGGAAGTCGAGGGTAAATTCCGAGCCCTGCTTCAGCGGGAGCTCGCGGGGCACGTACTTGAATTCCATGACGCAGGTGCCCTCCGTCGGGAAGGTGTAGGCGAGCTCATAGTCCGCCAGGGCCGCGCCTTTGCGGGGGATCATTTCCCAGCCGTCCTCGGGGATGAGGGCGATCTGAGCCTGCTGATCGGTCCACGTCGGGTCGCCGTCGCCGATCTCGTCGATGTAGAGGTAGATGGAGTCGTTTTTCCAGTCGCCGACGCTGGAGTCGAACGCGAATTCGTTGTCGGTGATTTCAAAGAGGAAATAGAGCGCGGTGCTGTCGTAGAGCGCGGAGGCGTACACGGTGCAGTCTTCGGGGAGGGTGTAGGCATCGACCTTCAGGTCGCCGGCCTTGCAGTAGCCGAGCTGCTGACGGTCAGCCGTCGCCCAGACATCGTCGATGACGCCGTCGATCTTCGGGGTGCCGGTCGCAATGATCATCTCTTCGCCGAGCGCGGATGCGCCGACCGCCAGAGAGATCGTCAGGACTGCCGCAAGGATCGCGCAGAGCAGGATTCGTTTCATATGGAGGGTCCTTTCTTAAATGTGGATTGGTGTATCGCCGGCTTCATTATAGCCCATCCCCGCCGTTTTGTCAAGGGAATCGCGCCTTTTTCACAAAACCGTTCCTCCCTTCGCGCCTTCACGGGGCAGGCGCCGCACAACGGCAGTCGGATCGTATCCGAATACGGATCCATGGCGCGCGGGGGACAAATCTGCTATGATGAGAAGAGAACGGGAGCCCCTCCGGCGTTCTCGGCGATCCCCGGACGAATTCCGTCGAGTGCGATTTTTCATGAAAAAACCGCGCAAACGGTTGACAAAGAGGATGAAATTTGGTATGATATACTATGAATAACGTTCTCTTGAACCCGTTTGGGGGGGTTAGTCATGAAATTTCTCATACAGTTTTTCCAAAAACAGATGCAGAAAGCAATACGCGCGATCGAATATCGGGAGGCACATCCGAAGCAAATCACGCGAAGAGAGGACACCTACCCGTTTGTCCTCCTTGTCACCGCCGTCATCCTCGGATGGGGCGTGGTCAAAACCCGCGACCTCGAAGGGGCGCTTGTCCTCGTCAAGTGGGTGCTGATCTGCGTCTTCATCGCCGTCACACATACGCTGGGAACGATGTTTCTTGCACGGCTTCTCTGGGACCGGAAGCACAAGTCCCTCAGAACACCGTATTATATTCAAACCAAACCGAAGCAGATGCAGGACGAATTCCGGCTCCCGGAAAAGAAGAAAGGCAGGAAGGGGGAGGTGAACCTGCGCCTGCTCTTCCCGGAAGGCGCGTACCGCCGGCCCATCCCGGACGATTATGCCGACGCCTACGACGCGACGCTCGGCATGGTCTCCCTCCTCCCGACGGACGGCGTCCCGTTCTACACGGACGATCCCGCCGTGATCCGGTACCGCGCGGACCTGTTCCGGGAGCTGTATGAAAGCCGCGCGCTCGCCGACGCCCTCCGCCGCTTTGCGGATTCCTATCCGGAGAGCCTTTCGGACCGCTCCTTCCGCGAATCGCTCGGGGACATGAAGGCGCGGCAGGAGGCAGTCAAAACGCTCGCAAAGGACCTCGGTCCGCTCGTCCCGCGCTCCGACGCCATGAAGACGCTCAAGCGCGCTCTCTCGGACCGATCCGGCGAGATCGAGCGGGCGGAGGCGGCCTTCGCCGAGATGCCGGAGGATCTGTTCCGCGTGCAGAGCGTCACGCTGGCGGTCAACCTCGACAGCGGCGGCTTCGCGCATGAGGCGGGGATCGTCGCGCTGCACACCGAGCCGTTCGACGATCGGGACGCGATGCCCCTTCTCCGCCCCGATCCCGAGCGGTACGATCTCACGCTGGACTTCAACCGGGAGCTGATGGGCTGCGTCGACCGGATGCTCGAGGAGGCGTTCCGGCGGCTCCGGATCCGGCTTGACGACCTGCGCGGGGCGGCGCTCCCGGATACGCTGGCGGACGAGATCCGCTTCGCCGCGGGATTCACGGACTTTCTCAAAACGCTGGACGGCTGCACGGTGCGCTTCGGCGTCCCGGACGATGACGTCACGCTGCCCGACGCCGATCTCGCGGCATTCTTCCGGCAGCGGAGCCTCGGCTATCCGGCGAAATGGCATGCCGACACATCCGGCGTCACCGCCCGCGCCCTGAAGCCCTTCGGGTGCAGGATAATCATAAGTGAAGAAAGCAGAAGGTCGCCACTTTAATCGTAATTATTTTCTTTTCTCGCTTGACAAAACAAATCCGATGTGCTATCATAATAACAAGATCGCTACATAGGCGGCTGTTTATTCCCGTCATCGGAGTCAATCATGAAACGAAACGGTATCCTGCAAAGGGCCCTCTCCCTCCTCCTCACCGTCCCGCTCGCGGCGGGCATGCTCACGGGATGCAAAAAGAGCGGCGGGATCGCCGTCCAGCCGGGGCCGATGAGCGGCGGCAGCACCGCAGACGGGACCGACATCCTCACAGGTGTTTACCGCGGCACCGAACTTGTCCTCCCGGAGGATATCGCCGTCGACTCCCTGAAACTGGGACCGGCCGGTGTCCGCATCGACGCCGCGGCGGGGGACATTTCCTTCTGGGCGACGGATACCGAAGGACGGGGCCGCCTGCTGACGGTGAGCGGCGACAAGGTGACGGCGGACGTCTCCTTCGAGATCCCCGAGGAGCGCGTCGTGCAGACCGGCGCGTTCGGCGAGCATGGCTTCGCGTGGGTGACGGCGGTGTATGCCGATCAGAAATTCACCGATGAGGAGCTGAACCGGATCGATCTCGACACGGGGGAGGTCAGGACGCTCTCCGGCGTGCGCGCCTTCTTTGCCACGGCGGACCGGCAGGAGGCGGAATCCGGACGATTTCAGATCCTCTCCTCCGCGGTGGACCGGGACGGGAACATCTGGCTCGCTTCCAGCGGAGAAGTCGTCGTGCTCTCCCCGGACGGCGTCTTTTTGAACTCGTTTGTCTCGCGCAGCTATTCTTCTCCGCTGAGCGTTTCGCCGGACGGGACGGTATGGATTCCCTCGGGCGACGGCGCGGCCATTCTTGATAAGGAGAAGGAATCCGCGCTTCGCATGAATGCGGAGCCGTCTTCGTTCGCGTTCGGCGACGGCTATGATTACTATTACGAGACGGATCAGGGCGTGTTCGGCGCGGATGACACGGGGAGCGTGCTCCTCATGAGCTATCGGAATTCCAACATCACGCAGGGCAGCGTGCGCTTCTGCGGCGTCATCGATCCGGAGACGTTCCTCTTCGCCGAGAACGGCAGGCTCATGCGGTACGAGGCGCTCGGAGACATCGACCTCTCCGCCGTCCCGACCGTCGAAGTCGTCCTGAACGTCAAGAGCGCGATGGGGTTTCAGCGTTCCATGGACATCGTGGAATACAACAAATCCCACCCGGAAACAAGGGTGATCGTGACGGACTACACACAGTACGACACGAAGGAGAATCCGAACGCGGGAACGCAGCGGCTGAGCACCGATCTGCTGACGGGAAAGATCAAGCCGGATATCGTCATCGCGGAAACGCGGAGCCGCATCGCCCCGGAAGCCGGCGCGGAGATCGAGATGATGATCGAACACAAGCTCTATACCGATCTGACCGGTTTTCTCGAAAACGACCCCGCTCTGAGTCCCGAAAACCTCTTCGGCGCGGCACGGAGATACTTCACCGCGGAAGACGGCGGGATGTGGGGGATCGCTTCGGGGTTTCAGATGGAAACGCTCTTCGGCCCGACCGCGCTTCTGGAACAGTGGGCGGACGGGAACGGATCGTCGAAGGGCTGGACGCTGACGGAGATGCTGGACTTTGCCGAGAGCCTGCCCGAGGGCATGTACCTCACGGGACCGCTTTACCGGGAAACCGCGGCGGATGGCCTGCTCGGTCCGGACGGATACGCCGCCTTCATCGACCGGGGATCCGCGTCCTGTTCCTTCGACAGCCCGGACTTTCTGCGCTGGCTGCGTTTTCTGGGCACGCTTCCGGGCATCGAGACCGCGAAGGCCTCCGCCACGCCGGATCGCGTCGGTCTGCGCGGGGATACGGTCGAATCCTATTACACCGGACAGGTGGCATTGGACAGCAGCGATTTTATCGCGCTCGACGATACGGCGGAATGGCTGGAAGCCCAGTTCGGGACAAAGGACTGGACCATCATCGGATTCCCCGCAGAGGGACACAACGGCACCTATATCCAATGCGACGAGGCGATCATGATGACGTCGTTCTGTACCCAAAAGGAGCTCGCCTGGGATGTGATCCGCACCCTGGTGACGGGGTTTGAAATCGGTTTACCCGTCTTGAAGCAGAAATACGAAGAAAACGCCGCGGAGATCCTGGAGCACGGTTTTTACATGATCCTGAAGCTCATCCATGACGAGAACGGCTGGGGCACGGTCAGAAGCCGTTCAGCCGCACCCGACAAAAACTTCCCGACGCCCGACGATCTCACCTCACCCGGCTGGATCAGCATCCCGACCGAAGAGGATTTCGCCCGTCTCGAGGCGTTTCTCGACAACGACGCGGGATATCCCTTGACGGAGCGCATCTCGCCCGAGGTCAACGCCATCATCGAGGAGGAGATCTCCGCCTATTTCGCGGGCGTCGGATCCGCCGAGGACTGCGCGAAAAAGATCCAGTCCCGCGCCTCCCTCTGGCTCGCCGAGCACAACTGAACACGCCGAAGCCGCTGCGGTCCCGGGAAACCGCGGCGGTTTTTCCGCGGATTGTACTCGGCCCGCTTGACATCCTCCCGCCGGGGGTGTTATAATGGATCTGCAAAACCCTTGTGCAGGAGGCAGCCATGAACGTTTCAAGAACCTATTCTCTCGGCGAATACATCCGCCCGCTCTGGAAGGGGGACACGGTCGCGCACGAATCGGTCCTGTTCCGCGAGGACGAGCGGGAGGCAAAGCTCGCCTTCCCGATGGACGAGATCGGCGGGGTCTATACGGCGGACCTCGCGACGGAATTCGAGGAGGGCCGGGACTTTCTCCTCCGTGACGGCGCGCTCGTGCGGCCCGAGGGATCGCGGATGCCGTTCATCCCGCTCGACCGCTTCTATCCGGCAGAGCACCGGGACGGCGCAGACTTCGGCTGTACGGAGGCGGGGCACCCCTTCCTCGGCTTCGGCGAAGGGGACGCGATGATCCGCTACATGGTCGACGTGACCTACCGCCACACAGCCCCGTGGGACGGTCCGATCCCGCCGCCGCAGACGGACAAATGCGCGCGGTTTCTCTCGAAGCTCGAGGGTGGCGGGGAGGCGACGATCCTCTTCTACGGCGACAGCATCACGACCGGGGCGAACTCGTCGGGCGTCGTCGGGGTCCCGCCCCATGCCGAGCCCTTCCCCGTCATGTCGTCCCGGGCGCTGGCGGAGAAATACGGGTATGACCTTTCGATCGACGTGGTCCCCTACGGTCCGCTCAACGAGGTGACGACGACCGGGGGCCGCGTGCTCCACTACGTCAACACCGCCGTCGGCGGGATGGAATCGAAGTGGGGGCTCGAGAACGTCGAGGAGCGCGCGATCCGCTACCGGCCGGATCTCATGATCCTCGCATTCGGCATGAACGACGGCTGGCGGACGCGGGAGGAATACATGGCGCTGACGGAGCAGATCGTGAGGGCCGTTCAGAACGGATCGCCGGAGACCGACATCCTTCTGCTCTCCTCGATCCTGCCGCACTGGCGCGCCGCGGGCTTCTTCGGCCATCAGATCGAATACGAGGACGGCCTCTCGGCGTTCGCGGAGCGGGAAGCGCACGTCGGGATCGCGCCGATGACCTCGATGCACCGGCATCTTCTGAAGCGCAAGGAATACTACCACGCGACCGGCAACAACGTCAATCACCCGAGCGACTTCATGGCGCGCATCTACGCGATGACCCTCTGCGCCGCGCTCGGGATCTGAAAAGGAGGACAGGATGAATCGGTTTCCCATCGGATTCTGGAACTACACCAGAACGGGCGATCTCGGCCCGGAAGCGGTAAAGGACTGGGCGGACCTCGGCATGACGTTCGCCATCAGCCCGGAGTTTTACGACGGCTGCGACAAGGCGGCCCTGCTCGCGATCCTCGACGCGTGCGAACAACGGGGACTGCGGGTCATCGTCAGCGACGCGCGCGCCCGGTGGTGGTCCGGCGGCGGCACGGAGGAGGGCTGCGAGGCGGCGTTCCGCGCGGCGTACGAAGATTTCGGCAGGCATCCCGCGGTGATCGGCTTCCACGTCGGCGACGAGCCCACGACGGACGAGAAGTTCGCCGCGGCGGCGCAGGCATGCCGTGTCCAGCAGCGGATCGCGCCCGAGCTCACGCCCCACCTCAATTTCCTCCCCTACTGGAAGGGGCAGGAGGAGACGATCCTCAAAGCGCCGACCTTCGAGGACTGGGCGCGGCGGTTCGTCCCGGAGGCGGGCCTGAAGATCCTCTGCTACGACTGCTATACGCAGATGAATCCCGAGGAGGCGGGCGTCCACCAGTATTTCACGAATCTGTACAAGTTTGCGTCCGGCGCCGAGGCCGCGGGGATCGATCCGTGGACGACGCTGCTCTCCGTCGGGCATTTCCGCTACCGCGTCCCGTCGGAGGACGATCTGCGCTGGCAGCTCAACACCGCGGTCGCGTCCGGCATGAAGGGCATTCTGTGGTTCTTCGTGTATGAGCGCGCGCCGATGTCGAACTACCGCCTGCCGCCCATCGACGAGTTCGGCGAGCGGACCGAGACCTTCGCGCGCCTCTCCCGCGTCAACCGCCACTTCCTGCATCAGTTCGGGGACTTCTTCCTCCGCGCGAAGCACCTCGGGACGTATCACACCGTCAAAGCCTACGGCGAGTATCCGCTCTTCGAGGCGGGCAGGACCGATCCCGTGCTCCTCGACGTGACCTGCGGGCATGGGCTCCCCGCCGTCGTCGGCTTCTTCGAGCTGGACGGACACCGCCACGCCGCCGTGGTCAACAACTCCTGGACGGAGAGCGGCCTCTTCGTGCTCCACGTGCCGAAGGGGACCCCGGTTTTCGAGCGGCTCACGTGGGACCGGACGTACGCGCGGCTCAAGGACGCCTTCTGGGACGCGCACTACGCCGAGGGCGAGGACGAGATCACCGGCGGCGACTGGCTCGCACCCGGGCAGATGAAGATCTACCGGATCTCGTGACGGAATTCGCGCAGAACTGCATAAAATCGACCGAAAACCGGTTGACAGCGACGCAAATTCATGGTATCATGGAAACGGAGCCGGAACGCGGGGGATCCGCTTCCGCGCCGTCCGGCATCCGGAACCATCCAACATCCAAGGAGGACTGAACCGATGGAAATGTTGTTTTACCGCTGCGAAACCTGCGGCCAGATCGTCGCGATCGTCAAAAAGACCGGCGTTCCCGTCATGTGCTGCGGGAAGCCGATGAAGCAGATCATCCCCGGCACGACGGATGCCGCCGCCGAGAAGCACGTGCCCGTCCTGGAAACGGAGGGCAATATCGTCACCGTCCGCGTCGGAAGCGTCGCGCATCCGATGCTCGTGGAGCACTACATCGAATGGGTATCGCTCCAGACGAAATTCGGCAACCAGCGCAAGGCGCTCAAGCCCGGCGACTAGCCCGAGGTCTGCTTCGCGCTCTGCGAGGGAGACG
>JAFYBI010000306.1 GCA_017540285.1 Clostridia bacterium
AGGCAGGGGTGGAGTCCAGAGGCGGGGAAAGCGCCTCTGGGAGCGGTGATCCCCAAGAGGCCGGTTCCGGAGGCCTCTTGGGTGCGCCGCAAGGCAATATTCAATGGGAGAAAGCTCCGCAGAGCTTTCTCTGTCCTTTTCTTCTCCTTTCCAAAGGAGATCGCTGCATGTCATCCGCAAGCGCAGCCGCGCAGACAATAGAAAAGCGTACCTTGTTCAGGTACGCACAATTCAATATTGGCGAACGGGCGTGCGAAGTGCGCCCGTCTCTTGTCCCCGGGCACCGCCCGGCGCAGACGAGTTCGTCTCATGTCCCCGCGGACTCCGCGGCCCCCATCTTCTCTCTCCCGCAAAATTCCCGAAATCCCTTGCACCGCAAGGCATTTTGTGTTATAATACCTCAGATTCAAGTGCATCGAACGCTTCAACAGCCTGACGCGCGGTCCCATCACCGGCGCCGCGCATGCGAAAGAAGGCCCTCTATGAAAATCATCGTCTGCGGGTGCGGCAAGATCGGCACCTCCCTCCTCTCCTCCCTCGCCAGCGAAGGCCACGACCTCCTCGCCATCGACAAGGATCCCGCCGCCATCGCCGAGGTCACCAACATCTACGACGTCATCGGCGTCTGCGGGAACGCGGCCGACTGCGAGACCCTCGAAGACGCCGGGATCCGCGACACCGACCTCTTCATCGCCGTGACCTCCTCCGACGCGCTCAACATGCTCGCGTGCTTCCTCGCCGGACGGATGAGCGGCGGCCGGACCCACACCATCGCCCGCATCCGCAATCCCGAATACAACGACGCCTCGCTCGATTTCATGCGCCGCGAGCTCGGTCTCTCCATGGCCATCAACCCCGAGCTCCTCGCCGCGCGCGAGCTCTTCGACATCCTCCGCATGCCCTCCGCCGTGAACATCGACGCCTTCTCCGGCCGCTCGTTCGAGATCGTCGAGCTGATCCTCAAGGAGGATTCGGTCCTCGACGGGATCACCCTGCAGGAGCTCAGGAACACCTACAAGGCCACCGTCCTCGTCTGCACCGTCCAGCGCGGCGACGAGGTCATGATCCCGCGCGGCGGCACGTTCACCCTGCGCGCCGGCGACCGCATCGGCATCACCGCCACCCCGGCGGAGATCTCGAAATTCCTAAGGCAGATCGGACTCCTCCAGAAGAAGGCCCGCCGCGTCATGCTCCTCGGGGGAAGCCGGACCGCCTTCTACCTGGCAAAGCTGCTCACGGCCAACGGCGTCGACGTCAAGATCATCGAACAGGATCCCGCGACCGCCGAGGACCTCGCCGAAAAGCTCCCCGGCGTCTCGATCGTCCTCGGGGACGGCGCGCAGCAGGAGCTCCTCCTCGAAGAGGGCCTGCGCGAGACCGACGCCTTCGTCGCGCTCACCGGCATGGACGAGGAGAACATCCTCATCTCGATCTGCGCCGCCTCCCAGAAGGTCCCGAAGGTCATCTCCAAGATCAACCGCGACGAGCTCGCCTCCATGGCGGAAAAGCTCGGCCTCGATTCCTTCATCTCCCCCCGCCGCATCATCTCGGACGTCCTCGTCCAGTACGCCCGCGCGCTGGAGAATTCGCAGGGCACCGCGGTCGAAACGCTGTACAAGCTCAACGACGGCCGCGCCGAGGCCCTCGAATTCTTCGTGAAGGACCCGATCGAAGGGGTCACCGAGGTCCCGATCATCGTCCTCGGCAAGATGCTCAAGCCGAACATCCTCATCGCGGGCATCATCCGCAGCCGCAAGACCATTGTCCCCGGCCCGACGGATATGATCCACCCCGGGGACCGCGTCATCGTCCTCGCGGGCGGCGGCCACCGTCTCTCCGATCTCGGCGACATCCTCGCCCAGCGGTAACAGGGAGGCCCCGATGAATCACAAGATGATCCTCAACACCGCCGGGCTGATCGTCGCCCTCGAAGGCGGCCTCCTACTGCTCCCGACGCTCTGCGCCGTCTGTTACGCCGAATGGCGCGTCGCCCTCTGCTTCCTCGCGACCGCCGTCCTCGCCGCCCTTGTCGGAGGCGCTCTCGTCTTCCTCACGCGGCGCCGCGACCGCACGATCTACGCGAAGGAGGGCTTTGTCATCGTCGCGCTCGGCTGGATCCTCCTGTCCGCGTTCGGCGCGATCCCGTTCGTGCTCACCGGCGACATCCCCGCCTATCACGACGCGTTCTTCGAGACCGTCTCGGGTCTGACGACGACCGGCGCCTCGATCCTGACGGACATCCCCGCCATGAGCCACGGCTGCCTCTTCTGGCGCAGCTTCACGCACTGGATCGGCGGCATGGGCGTGCTCGTCCTCATCATGGCGATCTTTCCGGACGCAAACGGACGCTCCATCCACATCATGCGCGCGGAAATGCCCGGCCCGGTCGTGGACAAGATCGTCCCCCGCGTGCGCGACACGGCGAAGATCCTCTATTTCATGTATTTCGGCCTGACGCTCGCCGAGGTGATCTTCCTCATGACGGGCGGCATGTCGCTCTTTGAAGCGCTGATCCACTCGTTCGGCACGGCCGGCACCGGCGGATTCAGCACCCGCCCGGAGAGCATCGGCGCGTTCAGCCCGTATCTCCAGTGGGTCATCACGGTGTTCATGCTCCTCTTCGGCGTGAACTTCAATCTGTATTATCTGATCCTCATCAAGCGGTTCAGGTCCGCGATCCGCAGCGAGGAGCTCTGGATGTACCTCGGCCTCTTCGTGATCCTGACGGGCGTGATCGCGTGGAACATCCGGCCGCTCACGGCGGGGATCGGCGAATCGCTGCGGCTGGCGGCGTTCCAGGTGGCGTCCATCGGCACGACGACGGGTTACGCCACGACGGACTTCAACCTCTGGCCGAATCTCTCGCGCATGATGCTGCTCCTCCTGATGTTCGTCGGCGGCTGCGCGGGTTCGACGGCGGGCGGTCTCAAGGTCGCGCGCATCGGGATCCTCCTCAAAAGCGCGGGCAAGGAGCTGAACCGTCTCCGCCATCCGCGCTCGGTCAACGCCGTCCGCTTCGAGGGCAAGCCCCTCAGCGAGGAGACGCGCACGGGCGTGACGAATTACTTTGCGCTGTACGCCCTTCTCCTGGCGGGGATCCTGATCATGATCGGCGGAGAGCCGTTCGACATGGAGACGAACATTTCGGCGGCGATCTCGTGCTTCAACAACGTCGGCCCGGGCTTCTCGACGGTCGGTCCGGCGGGCGGATACGCGGGGTACAGCGCGTGGGCGAAGATGGTGCTGTCCGCGGCGATGCTGCTCGGGCGGCTGGAGATCTATCCGATCGTATTGTCGATTTCGCCGTCCACGTGGCGGAAAAAATAGCGCGCCGGGCGGTGCCCGGGGACAGGAAGCGGGCTCACTGCGCAAGCCCGCGGAGAACAGACGCACGTTTTATCTGCGCGGCTGCGCTTGCGGATGAAGTGAATCCGCACCATCCGTGCGGGGAGAAGAGGAAGAAAGCCCTTCGGGGCTTTCAGGGATCGCCTGCGCGGCTGGCGGACAAGAGGACCCTCGGGTCGGGCCCTCTTGTCAATCACCCGGCCCCAGAGGCGCCGTTCCTCGCCTCTGGACTCCA
>JAFYBI010000025.1 GCA_017540285.1 Clostridia bacterium
AAAGCGGTGAAGGCGAGGAGGTAGTCGAGAAGGACGCAGAGCCCGGTCGCAAGGAGCGTTCCGGCGGGCGGCGCGTACCATCCGGTGAGGAGCTGGATGACGGCGTAGACGAAACCGGCGGGAAGCCCTCCGAGGAGACCGTGGCGATAGGAGATGAAGATGATCGGGACCGCCGCGATGGAGACGGAGCCGCCGTTCGGCCACTTCGGCATCGGGATGAGGTCGATCACGACCGCGAGGGCGACCATGATCGCGCATTCGACAAGGACGCGGATGCGGCTGGGGGAGGTTTTGGTGTTTGCCATGGGGGAATACCATCCTTTCGGATAAAATGAGATCCGAACAAACGGCGGAAACGGTTCTGAAACAAAAAATCCCGCGCCGAACGACACGGGGAGACAGCCGTGCGAAACGGCCGTCCGTCAAGCTCCCTACGCCGGCATTACCCGGATCAGGTGAAGGGTTCGCCGGAGAAATCCCCCGGCGTCTCAGCAATCAGCACCCCTGCGTTTGTTCGGGAGATATTATAGCACACCCCGGCGGAAATGTCAAGAGGGCTGCCGCGTCACTTCCAAACGGAGAGATACGGCAGCCCATCTGCCTCCGGCAGTCAGCGCTTCGAAAACAGCCGGACCGACCAGGCGATGATCCAGTAAATGATCTTGCCGATCCACCACAGGATCACGAACGGCAGCACGATCAGGCGGAAAAGATCGTGCAGATTGTTCACCCATTTGCTTGCCGACCGTTCCCCGGAGCGGTCTCCGAAAAATCCCACGTTTTTCTCACCTCGCCTTTGCTTTTCCGAATCGGTTCATTCTTCCCCGCGCAGGATCTTCTCGAGCGTGTGCCAGCCGAGGGTCGCGCATTTGGCTCTCGCGGGCATGTGGGCGACGTCTTCGAGGGCGGCGGCTTCGTCGAGGAGCTCCCGCTGCTCATCCGTCGCCGTGCCGCGGACCATCGCGAGGAAGGCATCCGCGAACGCGAGCGCCTCTTCCTTCGTTTTGCCTTCGATGAGGTCGAGCATGATGTCCGCCGACGCCTGCGAGATCGCGCAGCCCGAACCGTTGAACGAGGCCGCCGTGATGACGCCCTCCCCGTCGATCGCGAGCTGGAGATGGATGTCGTCCCCGCAGGTCGGGTTCACGCCCTGTTTGATGTGGGTGGGGGCGGGAAGATCCCCCTTGTGGCCGGGATGCAGGTTGTGTTCGTTCACGATCTCCCGGTACAGCGTTTTCAGATCCATCGGATCCCTCCTCCCATCAATAGCCGAGCCAGCCGCGCACGTGCCCGAGGGCGTCGAGAAAGCGCGCGACTTCGTCTTCGGTGTTGTAGAAATACATGCTTGCCCGCGCCGTGGAGCCGACGCCGAGGAATTTCATGAGCGGCTGCGCGCAGTGGTGGCCCGCCCGGATGCAGATGTTCTCCGAGTCGAGGACCGAGGCGACGTCGTGCGGGTGACAGCCCTCGATGTTGAAGGTCACGATCCCGCTGTGCCGCGCCGGGTCCGAGGGCCCGTAGAGGGTGACGTGCGGCATTTTCCGCATCTCCTCCATCGCGAGGGCGGCGAGGCGGTCCTCATGCTCCCCGATCGCGTCGAAGCCGATCCCCTCGAGGTAGTCGATGGCCGCGCCGAGCCCGACCGCGTCGCCCGCGTTGACCGTGCCGGCCTCGAATTTCGCCGGAAGGGGGGCCCAGGTCGCGTCCTCGCGGGTCACGAGCTCGATCATCTCGCCCCCGGTGAGGAAGGGCGGCATGGCGTCGAGGAGGGCCTTTTTGCCGTAGAGCGCGCCGATGCCGAAGGGCGCAAGCATCTTGTGGCCGGAAAAGACGTAGAAATCCGCGTCGAGGGCGGTCACGTTCACACGCTGATGCGGCGTGGACTGCGCGCCGTCGACGGCGATGACGGCCCCGACCGCGTGGGCGCGCTCCGCCAGCTCCCGGATCGGATTCGTCACGCCGAGGACGTTCGAGACCATCGTCACGGCGACGAGCTTGGTCTTTGGCCCGATCTTCGCGAGTTCCTCTTCGGAGAAGCGCCCTTCGGCATCCGGCTCGAGCCAGACGAGGGAGGCGCCCGCGCGTTTGGCCGCCTGCTGCCACGGGATGATGTTGCTGTGGTGCTCCATCACGGTGAGGACGATCTCGTCCCCCTCCCGGAGGTTCGCACCGCCCCAGCTGTAGGCGACGAGGTTCATCGCCTCCGTCGCGTTGCGGGTGAAGACGATCTCGCTCTCCTCGCGCGCGCCGAGGAACCGGGCGACCTTATGCCTTGCCGCCTCGTACGCCTCCGTCGCGCCGACGCTCCACCGGTACAGGCCGCGCAGAGGGTTGGCGTTCGTCTCGCGGTAGAACCGTTCCACCGCGTCGAGAACGGGGGCGGGCCGCTGACTCGTCGCCGCGTTGTCAAAATAAACGGTTTGTGTGTCCGCGAGGATCGGGAAATCCCGGCGGACGGCTGCCGTGTCGATCATGCTTCGTCGTCCCCTTCCACCTTGAAAATGTCCGCGATGGCGGTGTTCACGCCGCAGCGGATGTCGTCGGACGGGATCCGGTCGGCGATCCCCGCGAGGCTGGCCCGGACCATCAGCTCTTCCGCGTGGACACGGTCGATGCCGCGGGTCTGCATGTAGAAGAGCATGTCGTCCGAGAGCGAGCCGATGGTCGAGGCGTGGCGCCCTTCGACGTCCTCCTCCTCGCCGAGGATGAGCGGGATGGTCTTGTTGACGACGCTGTCGCCGAGCAGGATCACGTCCTCCTGTTCGTCCCCGGTGCAGCCCGTCGCCGCCCGGCGGAAGTCGATCGTGCCGCGGAAGGTCTTTTCGGCCCCGTCCATGAGGGCGCCCTTGAAATACATCCGCCCGTCCGCCCGGCTGCCGCGGAAAACGTCGTTGTAGTTGATGTCGGTCTTCGAGCCGTGGAGGCCGAGGAAGCCGAGATCGGCGGAAAAGCGGGATCCGGTGCCCGCCTGCGTGTGGTTCAGCCCTTCATAGACGGTCTTCGCGCCGAGGTCGAGCTTGGAGAGGGTGAAGGAGGAGTTCTCCTCGCCCCAGCCGCCGATGTCGTGGAAGAAGAAGCTCTCCCGATGCATGCGCTGGACCGCGGTGAGGGTGAGACGCGCGCCTTCTTCGAGGAAAACGTACGTCTGCATCCCGAAGGCCGCCGCATCCTCCGACGACGCATAGAGCAGGACCGAGGCGTCGGAGCCCTTTTTCGCGACGATGAGGAGCCGGGCAAGGGAGGAGCCCCCCGCCGGGATCGTGTAGCGGAACGTGATGTGCTTCGGGGGCCGGCAGTTCTCCGGGAAGGTGAGGCCGGTGCCGGGGATCTCCCGCATCAGGCGGTCGGCGTCCGCGCCCATCCCGGTCGGGAAGGACTGCTCGGCGTAGATCGGGAATTTTCCGGCGACGATGGCTTCCTCCTCGTTCGCGGTGCCGAGGGCGGCGAGACGCGCTTCGAATGCCGCCGGGGAGAGGTCCGCCTCCATCTCCGCGTCGCCGTAGAAGTGGTTGACGGTGAGCGCGGGCGGCGTGAGGTTCTCCGCCGGGGAAAAGTCCATCGCCGCGGCGTTGAGTCCGAGGGCGTTCCACGTGAGGACGGGGAGATGATTCACTTGATACGTCATATCAGCCGCCCTCCATTTCGAGCTTGATGAGGTTGTTCATTTCGGCCGCGTATTCGAGCGGGAGCTCCTTCGAGACGGGACTTGCGAAGCCGGAGACGATCATCGCGCGGGCCTCGGATTCGCTGATGCCGCGGCTCATGAGATAGAAGACCGCCTCGTCGCTGATCCGCCCGATCTTCGCCTCGTGGCCGACGTCGGCGCGGCCGGTGCGCACGTCGATGGCGGGGACGGTGTCGGAGCGGGAGATCGCGTCGAGCATGAGGGACCCGCAGTTGACGGAGGCCTTCGCCCCCTCGGCGGACCGGCGGATCTCGACGGACGAGCGGTAGGTGCTGACGCCGCCGCTCTTGCAGATCGATTTGGTGTCGATGAAGGAGGAGGTGTTTTTGCCGATGTGGATCATCTTCGCGCCGGTGTCGAGGTTCTGACCGCGGCCCGCGAAGGTGACGCCGGTGAATTCCGCGTGGGAGCCGTCGCCCTTCAGGACGGAGGTCGGGTAGAGGTAGGATTCGTGCGAGCCGAAGGAGCCGGAGACCCATTCGACGGTGCCGCCCTCTTCGACGAGCGCGCGCTTGGTGTTGAGGTTGTACATGTTTTTCGACCAGTTTTCGATGGTCGAGTAGCGCAGGCGGGCGTTCTTCGCCACATAGAGCTCGACGCAGCCCGCGTGCAGGTTCGCGACGTTGTACTTCGGGGCGGAGCAGCCCTCGATGAAGTGCAGATCGGCTCCCTCGTCGACGAGGATGAGGGTGTGCTCGAACTGGCCCGCGCCCTTCGCGTTGAGGCGGAAATAGGACTGGAGGGGGATCTCGACGTGAACGCCCTTCGGGACGTAGACGAAGGAGCCGCCGGACCAGACCGCGCCGTGCAGGGCGGCGAACTTGTGGTCGGTCGGGGGGACGAGCTTCATGAAGTGGGTGCGGACCATGTCGGCGTATTCGCCGGTGAGCGCGCTCTCCATGTCGGTGTAGACGACGCCGGCTTTTGCGACGTCCTCGCGCACGTTGTGGTAGACGAGCTCGGAGTCGTACTGCGCGCCGACGCCCGCGAGCGATTCGCGCTCGGCCTTGGGGATGCCGAGCTTCTCGAAGGCGTTCTTGATGTCCGCGGGGACGTCGTCCCAGCTCTGCTGCATGTCGGTCTTCGGGCGGACGTAGGAGGAGATCTTGTCCATATCGAGGCCGTCGATCGGCGGGCCCCAGTCCGGAACGGGGATCTTATGGTAGATTTCGAGGGATTTCAGCCGGAATGCGAGCATCCAGTCGGGGTCGTGCTTGGCGCGGGAGATCTCGCGCACGATCTCGGGGGTGAGGCCCTCTTCCATGCGGTAGAAGTTCTCCTCGTTTTCCTCGTCGCGGAAGTCGTACAGCGCGCGCTCCGCCTCGTCGGGGAGGAGGCTGCCGGACTCCACGGGGGTATCCTTGCGGTATTCGTTCTTCATGGGTATCTCCGTCGCCTCAGCCGATATATTTCTCAAAGCCCTCGCGGTTGATCTCGTCGACGAGGGAGGCGTCCCCGGTCCTGACGATCGTTCCGCGGACGAGGATGTGCGTATAGTCGACGTGGAGGGACTCGAGGATCTTGGTGGAGTGGGTGATGATGAGGAGGGCGCCGTCCTCGCGCTTCTGATATTCCCGGATGCCGTTCGAGACGGTGCGGACCGCGTCGACGTCGAGGCCGGAGTCGGTCTCGTCGAGGATGGCGAAGCGGGGCTCGAGCATCAGGAGCTGGAGGATCTCGGCCTTTTTCTTCTCGCCGCCGGAGAAGCCGACGTTGAGGTCGCGCTCGGCGTAGGCGGGATCCATGTCGAGCAGCTCCATCGCGGCCGCGAGCGCGCGCCGGAAGGCGAAGATCTTGACGGGCTTGCCGGTCTTCTGTCTGAGGGCGTTGCGGATGAACTCCTCGAGGGAGAGGCCGGGGACCTCGAGCGGATTCTGGAAGGAGAGGAACATGCCGCGGCGGGCACGCTTGTCCGGGGATTCGGCGGTGATGTCCTCGCCGTCGAAGGTGATATTGCCGCTTTCGAGGGTATAGACGGGATTGCCCATCAGGACATTGCCGAGGGTGGATTTGCCCGCGCCGTTCGGACCCATGAGGACGTGGGTCTCGCCGCGGCCGATCGTGAGATCGACGCCGGAGAGGATGGGCTTGCCGTAGACGCTGGCGGAGAGATTTTTTATGGAAACGAGGTTTTCAGCCATAGCGGACTCCTGAAAAGGGAATCCCCGGGGAGGCCCCAAGAAACCCATTTGTTTTATAGGTTTATATTATACCCCAAAATAAAAGGAATGGCAAGAGAGGAAATAAACAAAAATGTAAATAAAGTATGGGCTTTTTTCGCGCCGCGGGGAAAGGACTCGGTCCTTTCATCCTTCTTGCGCGCGGGGCCGGTGCCCGGAGACAGGAAGAGCGCGCGTCAAAGGTGCGCGCGGAGAAAGGACTCTGTCCTTTCATTCTTCTTGCGCACTATCGTTTGCGGGGATGAATCGACCAAGTCGATTGTTTTTTTGTCCTTCCGGACGGGACCCAAGAGGC
>JAFYBI010000307.1 GCA_017540285.1 Clostridia bacterium
CGCCGTCAACCGCGCTTCCAGCAAGGTCGAGCACGGCGAATTCGTCGCCATCATTGGCACCTCCGGCTCCGGCAAATCCACCTTTCTGCACATCTGCGCCGGGCTGGATTCCTGCGACGCGGGCCGCGTGCTGATCCGCGGTCAGGATATCACGAAAATGTCCTCCGACGAGCTGAGCCGGTTCCGCGGCATCAACATGGGCTTCGTCTTCCAGCGGCACAACCTCATCCCGCAGTTCACCGCGCTCGAAAACATCCTCATCCCGACGATGATGTGCAACAAGCCGGAGCTGTCGTATCAGGAGACCCTGCGCCGCCTCGTCGAAACGCTGCAGCTCACGGAGCGTCTCAACCACCTCCCCTCCGAGCTGTCCGGCGGTCAGCAGCAGCGCGTCGCGATCGCCCGCGCGATGATCAACATGCCCGACATCCTCTTCGCCGACGAGCCGACCGGCAACCTTGACCGCGCCAATGCGGACGAAGTGCTGAAGCTGCTCCTCAAGACGAGGGCGGACATGGGCCAGACCCTCATCATGGTCACGCACGACCTCTCGATCGCCGAGCACGCGGACCGCATCTTCCGCATGGAAAACGGCTACCTCTCCCTCGAGAGGGACTACATCGGCGGGACCAAACGGACATCGCAGTACGGTTATTGAGAACCGCGGCGGGGAACGGAGACCGAACGGCTCCCTTCCCCGTTTTTCCTTTATCATCCGAAAAACAGGAGGACTGTATGAAAACCATCCGCATCGGCATTTACGGACTCTGGCGGGGCGCGAGCTTTTTGCCGATCCTCTCGGGCTTCGACGGCGTCGAGGTGACCGCGCTCTGCGAAAAGAACGAGGACAAGCTGAAAGCCGCCCTCGAACGCTGCCCGGGCGCGAAAGCATTCCGGGATTTTGACGAGATGCTCGAATCGGGCATCGACGCCGTCTTTCTCTGCAACTATTTTCACGAACACGCGAAGTGCGCCGTCGATGCCATGGAGCGCGGGATCGCCGTCTTCTCCGAATGCACCTCCGCCCCGACGCTCGCGGAATGCGTGTCGCTCGTCGAAACCGCGGAACGAACGGGGACGAAGTACATGATCGCCGAGAACTACCCCTTCTCCGCCGCGCTGCTCGAAATGAAGCGGCTCGTCGACGAGGGGACGCTCGGGCGGATCCTCTACGCGGAAGGTGAATACAACCACACCTGCCCGCGCGAAGAGCTTGCCGTCCTCACGCCCGGGAAATACCACTGGCGCGCATGGCTCCCGCGGACGTACTACGTCACCCACACGCTCGGTCCGCTCATGCACGTCACCGGACAGATGCCCGTGAAGGTCAACGCCTTCGCGGTGCATTCGGACGTGCTGGAGGAATACGACGATTTCCGGCACAATTACGACGCGTTCGCGATGATGAACTGCATCACCGACGGCGGCGCGCTCTTCCGGTTCACGGGATGCGCGGCGATGGGATCTCCGAGCGGATACCGCTTCGTCGGTGAAAACGGCAGCTGCGAGACCGGACGGACGCTCGGCCCGCAGGTGAACGTCACCTATCACCACTGGCTCGTGCCCGAAGGACGGCAGGCGTCGTCGACCTATGCTCCCGCATGGCCTGCCAACGCAGAGCTTGCGGAGCGCGCGGGACACGGCGGCGGGGATTTCTGGACGGTGTACAACTTCCTCGAATACCTCCGCGGCGGTAAGGAGCCGTTCTTCAACGTCTACCGCGGCGCGCTCATGTCGGCGGTCGGGATCCTCGCCTGGCGCAGCTGCATGCAGGACGGCAAAACGATCGCGCTGCCGGATTTCACGAAAAAAAGCGACCGGGACGCGGTGCGGGACGACACGCTCACGCCCTTCCCGGATGAAAACGGCCATGTCACCCTTCCCTGCGCGACGGGGAAAGCGGTGAACGGCCGGTAAGGAGGCTTCCATGTTCCGATTCCGATCCGCAGGCGAGCGGGAACTCGAAGGGATCCTCGCCGAGCTCAGGGCCAATCTCGAAAACAACTACAAGAGCACGGCGCAGGCTGCCCGGGTGAAGCTCGGAGAACGGTGCGAGGCTCTCTGGAACGAGGGGAAGATCAAGGAGAAGGTCTACAAAAAGTACCGCGATCTCTTTGAGGAATACTCCCTCATGCTCCGGGATTATCATCATTGACCATAATACCGAAGCCCGCCTCCGATCTTTGTTGATTCTGCATGTTGACGGGCGCGCTCACCGCATGATATAATGAGATGTATTTAGGAATATCATTCCGAAACGAAAGGATTATCGCATGAAGAAAGCACTTGCCCTGCTGCTGGCCGCGCTGATGATCGCACCGACGCTCCTCGCGTGCAGCAACAATTCCGCCTCCGGGGGGAAGGATCCCGCGTCCGCGTCGAATGTCCCGGCTGCTGTCACGGCCGAACCCATCGACGAGGAGAAGATGACCGATTACGAGCGGCGTCAGCTCATCCCGGACAACCTGCCCGACGTCACCTTCAACGGCAGCACCTACCGCGTGCTGACCACCGCGGACGGTTACGGCGGACGCATCATCAAGAAGGATGAGATCGTCGTGGACGACCTCAACGGCGACGCCTGCAACGACGCGGTCTACAACCGGAACGTCCTTGTCGAGGACCGCTTCGCGATCAAGATCGAATGCGACACGGACGCCGACCCGCAGTCCTACGTCAACACCCTCGTGACCTCCGGCAGCAACGACTACCAGCTCGTCGGCTTCTACAACTACCTCGCCGCGACGCCCATCTCCGCGGGCTCCCTTCTGAACTGGCGCGAGGTTCCGAACGTCGACCTCTCCCAGCCGTGGCACAACCAGCTTGCGAACGACAACTGCACGATCTACGGCAAGCTCTTCGCGATCTGCTCCGACCTCGCGATCACGTCCATGACGTACACCTACGCCTACTTCTTCAACATCCCGCTCCTCGAGGATTACGGCTATCAGTCCTCGGCGCTCTATGACAAGGTCAAGGCGGGCGAATGGACCATCGATTATTTCATCGATCTGATCACGCCGATGCATCAGGACAAGAACGGCGACGGCAAGAAGGACGCGGGCGACATCTACGGCTTCGGCTATCAGCTCACCAACCCCACCGACGTCTGGCTCGCCGCGTTCGATCAGCCCATGACGCAGGTGACGGATGAAGGCATTCAGATCACGTTCATGTCCGACAAGACGGTCGCCATCATGGAAAAGATGATCGGCCTGCACTACAACAACCCCGGCTTCTATAAGTACCCCGACCAGTACGACGAGGAGACCTACTTCCTCAACGCCAAGCTCGTGTTCGCGCCGCTCCGCTTCTACACCGCGTACAACGTCCTGCGCACGATGGAAGACACCTACTCCATCGTTCCGTGGCCGAAGTGGGATGAATCCCAGCAGAAGTACTACACCAACGCGGATGACAAGTTCACGGCGTTCGGCCTGCCGCTGACCGTTTACAGCGATCTCGATTTCGCGTCCGTCATCTACGAAGCGCTCTGCGCCGAGAGCTACAAGAAGGTTTACCCGATCTATTACGATACCGCTCTGAAGGGCAAGTATTCGAGCGAGCCCGAAACCGCCGAGATGGTCGACATCATCATGGAAGGCCGTGCGTTCGACCTCGCGTTCGAGTTCTCCGGCGCGCTGACCGATCTGCCGTACCTCTTCCGCAAGCAGCTCGACGCCAACAACGTCAACATCGCCTCCGCGTTCAAGAAGATCGAAAAGTCCCTCACGAAGAACGCGCCGAAGCAGATCAACAAGATGTACGGAGACTGATGCCGGGTCCCGATCCGAAGAAGGACTGCCGTTTTCCCGCGGCGGTCCTTTTCTTGTCACCCGCCTTGATTTTCCCGCAGGGATATGCTATAATATGGCATCCACAACCATTCAAGGAGCGATATGATATGAAAGCTGTCGTTACCGTTGTCGGCCGGGACGCCGTCGGCATCCTCGCAAAGGTGTCCGCCGTCTGCGCCGAACACAACGCCAATATTCTCGACGTCTCGCAGGCCGTCCTCTCGGAGATGTTCTCCATGGTGATGGTGCTCGAGATCTCCGATCTGACGAAGGACTTCTCCGCCCTGCAGGATGATCTCGGCGCGCTCGGCGAACGGATCGGGATGAAGATTCACACCATGCACGAGGACATCTTCAACGCGATGCACCACATCTGAGGAGGAAGAGATGTTCAACACCACCGATATTCTGGAAACCATCCGCATGATCGACAACGAAAACCTGGACATCCGGACGATCACGATGGGCATCTCCCTCCTCTCCTGCGCGGACAGCGATCTGCCGTCCGCATGCCGGAAGGTGTACGACAAGATCTGCCGCCTCGCGGAGCGTCTCGTTCCGGTGGGCGAGGAGATCGAGAAAATGTACGGCATCCCGATCATCAACAAGCGGCTGTCCGTGACGCCCGTGTCGATGCTCGCGGCGGTATCCGGCGGGGATCCGGTCGAATACGCGCTGACGCTGGACCGCGCGGCCAAATCGGTCGGCGTGAATTTCGTCGGCGGGTATTCCGCGCTCGTGCAGAAGGGATTCGCAGCCGGCGAGCGGGAGCTGATCGCGTCGATCCCGGAAGCCCTCTCCCGGACCGAGCGGGTCTGCTCCTCGGTCAACATCGGATCGACGAAGGCCGGGATCAACATGGACGCGGTCGGACTGATGGGACAGGTGATCCTCGACGCGGCGAAGGCGACGAAGGAATCGAATTGCATGGGAGCCGCCAAGATCGTGGTCTTCTGCAACGCGCCGGAGGACAACCCGTTCATGGCGGGCGCGTTCCACGGCGTCGGCGAGCCGGACTGCGAAATCAACGTCGGCGTGTCCGGCCCCGGTGCGGTCCGCTCCGCGCTTGCGAAGTGCCCGGACGGCGATCTGACCGAAGTGGCGGACGTCATCAAGAAGACGGCGTTCAAGATCACGCGGATGGGTCAGCTCGTTGGCGGCGAGGCGTGCCGCAGACTGGGCGTTCCGTTCGGGATCGTCGACCTTTCCCTCGCGCCGACGCCCGCGGTCGGGGATTCCGTGGCGCACATCATCGAGGAAATGGGCATCGAGGTCTGCGGCGCGCATGGGACGACGGCCGCGCTCGCGCTCCTCAACGACGCGGTCAAGAAGGGCGGCGTGATGGCATCCTCGCACGTCGGCGGACTGTCCGGCGCGTTCATTCCGGTGTCCGAGGACGCGGGCATGATCGACGCGGCGCGCTCCGGCGACCTCACGGTCGAGAAGCTCGAAGCGATGACGGCGGTCTGCTCCGTCGGGCTCGACATGATCGTCATTCCGGGCGACACGCCTCCGTCGACCATCGCGGCGATCATCGCGGACGAAGCGGCGATCGGCATGGTCAACTCGAAAACCACGGCGGTGCGCGTCATCCCGGCGATCGGGCGTCAGGCCGGCGAGGAGCTCGCATTCGGCGGGCTTTTCGGCTCCGGCCCGATCATGGCGCTGCACAACGACCGCAGCTCGGAGAAGTTCATCTCCCGCGGCGGACGCATCCCCGCGCCGATGCAGTCCCTGAAAAACTGACGATTACGGAGAAAAACACATGAGTGAACCGCATCTTGAACACATGGGAGACTTCTTCAACCGCCGGATCGACGGGTATGAAGAACACCAGATCAAATACGTGGACGGCGGCAGCGAGCTCTATGCCGTCACCGCCGCGCTCCTGCCGAAGGAACCGCGCGCCGAGATCCTCGACCTCGGCTGCGGGACGGGTCTCGAGCTCGACGCCTATTTCCCGCTCAACCCGACCGCTTCGGTGACGGGGATCGACCTCGCCGACAAGCTGACGGACGAGCTGCTCCGCAAGCACGCCGGCAAAAACGTGCAGGTGATCCTCGCCTCCTATTTCGACGAGCCGTTCGGGATCTCGTTCTACGACGCTGCGGTCTCGGTCATGTCCCTGCACCACTTCACGAAGGAGCAGAAGATCCCGCTCTACCGGAAGCTGAAGGCAGCGCTCAAGCCCGATGGGATTTTCGTCCTGACGGATTACCTCGCGCCGGATCAGGAATGGGAGGACCGTTGTTTTGCGGAGCTCGCCCGGCGCAAAGCCGCGGAAGGGATCGTGGACGACGCGTTCTACCACTTCGATACGCCGCTCACCGCCGCGCACGAGACCGAAGCGCTCCTGGCAGGCGGATTCACGGAAATTGAGATCCGGGCAAGCTGGGGCAACACAACCGTGATCGCGGCAAAATAGACAGAAAATCCGTCCGATTTCGGGCGGATTTCTTCGCAAAGGACGCGGATCGGGTCTTTACAAATCCCGCCGCATCTGGTATAATACCGGATGTGCAAACCGAATACGGTGAGTTCGTGACCATCCTCACCTAAAACAAAACTACGGACAGACCCGCGGGGCTTATGTTTGTCCTGCGGCTTTTTGTCCTCCGAAAGGACATTCTCATGAATCAGAAAACGAAATTCCTCGCCACTGCGGCCATGATCGCCGCCATGTACGTCGCGCTCTCCTGGGTCTCCCAGCTGCTCGGGCTCTGCTCCGGTGCGATCCAGTGCCGCATCTCCGAGGCGCTCTGCGTGCTCCCGGTCTTCACCTTTGCGGCGGTCCCCGGCGTCACCGTCGGATGCCTCATCACGAATCTGCTGTTCGGCAGCGGCAACCCCTTCGACATCCTCTTCGGGACCCTCGCCTCGCTCATCGGTGTGCTGATCGCGTATGCCATCCGCAGAATGCCGTATCTCGCGTCCGTCCCGACGATCCTCTCGAACGCCTTCATCATCCCGGCCGTCCTGATCCTCTTCTTCCCGGAAATGGACTGGAGCATGTATCCGCTTCTCTTCCTCCAGATCGGTCTCGGCGAAGTGATTGCGTGCGGCGTCCTCGGCACCCTGCTCGTGTGGTACCTGAAAAAGCATCCGAAGACCGAACGCGCCGTCACGGGAAACATGGCCGCGTAAAGCCGACGAAGCCCAAAAGCGTATATAAGAAAACTGCGGAGAACCGGTTTGCCTCCGCAGTTTTTTGACGTTATGATGCTTTTTTCCGGAAAAATCCGCTCTTCGGATGGTCGACGCTCTCCGCCGGCAGGAGCTTCTTGATGTAAAGCGTCCCGTCCTCCCGCTTGATGACGAGCGCGAAATAGGTGACCGTATCGCGGGTCGCCTTTCCGCCCTCCGGCAGGACCCGGAACCGGACGCGCCACGTGCGGGCTGTCTCGTCGACCGCGATGATGCGCGCGCGGAGGCCGGAATCCTCGGGCATCACCGGAGAGATGTAGGCGTTCACCTTCGGCAGGTAGTAGAACCGCTCGCCGTTCTTGTGGGTGATCTTGACGTCGCCGCCGAAGCAGCGGTACATCGTCGCCTCGAATTCCCCCTCGGGAATGATCTGCGTGATGTGGTATTCCGGGTACGCCTGCTCCGCCTTACGGATGAGCGCGGTGTTGCCGGAATACTTCATGTAGTTCGATTTCAGCATCCAGGTAAGGACGGCGTCGCGGTATTCGCGGATCGCGTCGCCCATGCGCTCGAACGTCGGGAGCTGTTCGGAGTCCGTGATGAGGATCCCGAGCAGGTCCGCGAGCCGGGCGGCCTCTTCCCCGTCCTCCGGTACGGAGCGAAGAACGGTCTCGCTCATATAATCGTATGTATCAAATCCCAGCCGGTCCAAGAGCGCGCAGGACGTGAGCAGCACGCACAGCGCGGGAAGCAGCAGGAGAAGTCTTTTTTTCATGCGGCCTCCCACCGTTATGTCGATCAATTCAGGATAGTTCGGATAAAACCGCCCGTTTCACGTCCGCGTACATATAGAGCGAACCGAGGCAGACGAGCGGACGGGCTTCGCTTCGCGCGGCAGCCATCGCGTATCGGACGCCGTCCTCGAGGCGATCGCAGGACACGGCTTCCGTCCCATGCGCGGCGAATTCGCGGGCAGTCTCCGCGGCGTCGAGGGAGCGGGCGTTGGCGGGCGTCACCGTCGTCACATGGGACGCCAGCGGCGCGAGCATGCCGATCATTTTCTCATGCTCCTTGTCCGCCATGACCCCCATGAGGAGCGTCACGCGCCCGTCGTCGGTCATGGGCGAGAGGAGCGTGCGGATGTTCTCGACCGCGCCGGCGATGCCCTGCGGGTTGTGCGCGCCGTCGTAGATCACCAGCGGATCACGCGCGAGGATCTCGAATCTCGCCTTCCAGCGGGCCTCGTAAAGGCCGTCGGTCACGGCGTCCTCGGGGATCTCGATGTCCTCTGCCCGGAGCAGGTCGATCGCCGTGAGGACCGTCGCAGCGTTGCGGGTCTGATAGAGTCCGGGGAGCCGGATCGTCACGTCCCGTTCGCCGAAGCGGAAGGAGGTGCCGTCAAGACCCGGGCGGATGTCGGTGATTTGGGAAAAGTCGGTTCTCGCGTACGGACTGCCCCACTCTTCCGCGGTCCTGCGGATCACCGCCTCCGCGTCCTCGTCGCCCTCTCCGAAGAGGACCGGGACGCCCGGCTTGATGATCCCGGCTTTTTCCGCGGCGATCTTTGCCGTGGTATCGCCGAGGATGGCGCAGTGGTCGAGGGCAATGCCCGTGATGACCGAGAGGATGCTCGTCCGGATCACGTTCGTCGCGTCCCAGCGCCCGCCGAGCCCGCATTCGAGGACGACGAAATCGCATCCGGCGCGCCGGTAATACACGAAGGCGACGGCCGTGATGAGTTCAAATTCCGTCGGCGCGTCCTCCATGCCCTCCGCGGCGTTTTTCACGGTCTCCGTGTCGCGCGCGAGGTCCTCGTCGGAGATCGGCTCGCCGTCGAGCATGATCCGCTCGTTGAAGCGTTCCACGTAAGGCGAGGTGTACAGGCCGACGCGGTAACCCGCCGAACGGAGCACGGACGCGAGCATCGCCGAGGTCGATCCCTTGCCGTTGGTCCCCGCGATGTGGAGGAAACGGAGGCTGTTTTCGGGATGGCCGAGCCGCTCCGTGAGGGCTGAGATCCGCTCGAGCCCGGGACGGCTGCCCTTCCAGTCCACCGAATGAATGTATGCGAGTGCTTCTTCGTACGTCATGACAGCCTCAGAGTTTCACGTGTTTTTTCAGCGATCCGCAGAGCTTCCAGAGGAGCGGGATGAAGACGAGGTTCATCGCCGCGATCACGAGGAACTGCGGAATGCGGGTGACGAAATAACCCCAGTAGGTCTTGCTGCTGTAAAGGATCGCGATCCAGAGCGTATCGAGAAACAGTCCGATCACGAGGTTGTTCACGGCGGTGGGGATCACGGCATGGGGGAAGAACTTCGCTCCCTTCTGCGCGAGGAACCAGCCGAACAGTGCGCCCTTGAGTGCGGACGTCACCGTGAAGCCCGGGAAATAGACCCCGCGCGGGAACAGAAGCGCCCCGATGAGGTCGGCCAGTCCCCAGACGACGGCGCCGCCCGCCGGTCCGTAGAGGATCGCCGCGACGAGCACGGGCACGAAGGTCAGGGTGACCTTCAGCGAATCGGTAAACACGACCGGAACAAAGCGGTCGAGCACCACGGCGGCGGCGGTGAGCATCGCGCACACGACCATCGCCCGGAGAGGAATCCTTTTCTGATTTTTCATAATCAAAACCTCCCTCAATGAATGCGCGGAAAAACAGGAAAACAATCCGCCTGAACATTGATGAGAGGTTTGGCTCTTTGAATGACAGCGGGATGCGGCACTGTGACCGCAGCAATCGCTTTCGTCCGCCGGACAACTCCCCGTTCCGGCGGCACTTGACGCCGCAGTGCCTACTCTGCTCAGAAGATACGATATCTTTCCGCATCAGAGATTATAGCACATCCCGTGCGCTTTTGCAAGGTTCGCCGGGCGTTTGAATCAAAATTTCATGTTTATACAGAGCCCGGCTGCCGATCCGTCCGGTTTTGCGCGATTTTGACGAAAAAGGCGGCAGCCGCTTTTCAGCCGCCGCCGTCCGTTCACAGCGTATCGTCCGACATGCCCATCGAATCGAGGAGCTTTTTGTTGAATTCCTCCGCGGTGTTGTAACCCATCTTCTTCTGGC